>JBKOWC010000223.1:0-7939 GCA_046724215.1 Pseudomonadota bacterium
GTCGTGCCGCGGCAGCCAGGGGATGCGGGCGAACTCGACGCCCTCGTCGCTGAGTTCCCTGGCCTCGTCGTCGGACGCCTCGCCGTAGATGTCGCGCCGTTCGACCTCGCCATGGTGGATGCGGCGGGCTTCCTCGGCGAATTTGTCGCCGACATAGTCGCAGTTGGCCTCGACCTTGGCGCGGAGCGCCTGCAGCTGGTTTCGCATCGCGGCCATTTCGGCCGCGACCTGCTGGACGTCCCCGCCGCTCTTGCCGATGCGCGGCGCCCTCGGCGCCTTCTCGACCGTCCGGCTGTTGCAGGTCGGGCAGGCGATCTCCTTCGCCTTCGATTGGGCCTCGAAGGTGGCGCTGTTGCGGAACCAGGCTTCGAAGACATGGCCCTTGCCGCAGCGGAGATCGAACAGGATCATGAACAACCCTTGCCAGCACGCATCATGGAATTGCAATTATTATAGATATCTTAACAACGATCGCTGGCAAGCACTCAGTGGCGCCGAGTGCCAAAAATGCCTGACGCCGTCGGTCCCCCATCGGCTTGGGTTCGGCGATTCCTCCGGTATATTCCGGCCGCCGGCCCCGTCCTGGATGTCGCCGCCGGCGGCGGCCGGCATACCCGCCTTTCGCTGGAGCACGGCCACCCCGTGACGGCGCTCGACCGCGACGGGGCCGGCCTCGCCGACCTGGCCGGCAGGGCCGGACTGGAGGTGATTCAGGCGGACCTCGAGACCGGCGGCCCCTGGCCGCTGGGCGACCGGCGCTTCGCCGGCGTCATCGTCACGAATTACCTGCACCGACCCCTGCTGCCCGCCATCGTCGCGGCCGTGGCGACCGACGGCTGCCTCATCTATGAGACCTTTGCCGCCGGGAACGAGCGCTTCGGCCGGCCCAGGAATCCCGACTTCCTGTTGCAACCCGGCGAACTGCTCGATGCGGTGCGTGGGCGGCTCGGCGTTATCGCCTACGAGAACCTGGAAGTCACCGAGCCGCGCCCCGCGGTCGTCCAGCGCATCGCCGCCCTCAATGTTTTCGACGCTGCAGCCGTAACCATATCGGGAGTAGACTAGTCCGATATGTTTGGTTAATGAATCACGCCCCAAGGCAGGACGGAAAAGCGGAGGACAGCATGAGCATTCGGATCAACGATACCGCGCCCGACTTCGACGCGGACACGACGCAAGGAAAGATCAGCTTCCACAAATGGCTCGGCGACGGCTGGGGCATCCTGTTCTCGCATCCGAAGGATTTCACGCCGGTCTGCACGACCGAGCTCGGCTACATGGCGCGCCTGAAGCCGGAATTCGACAAGCGCAACACCAAGATCATCGGGCTCAGCGTCGATCCCGTCGGCAACCATGAGAAATGGTCGAAGGACATCGAGGAGACGCAGGGCGCCAAGGTCACCTACCCGCTGGTCGGCGACCCCGAGCTGAAGGTGGCGAAGGCCTACGACATGCTGCCGGCCGGCGCCGGAAGCACGTCGGAGGGCCGCACGCCGGCGGACAACGCGACCGTGCGCTCGGTCTTCATCATCGGGCCCGACAAGAAGATCAAGGCGACCCTGACCTATCCCATGAGCACCGGCCGCAACTTCGACGAAGTGCTGCGCCTGCTCGACTCGATCCAGCTGACTGCCAAGCACACCGTTGCGACGCCGGTCAACTGGAAGCCGGGCGAGGACGTCATCATCCCGCCCTCGGTATCGGACGACCAGGCCAAGCAGAAGTTCCCGAAAGGCTGGAAGGCGCTGAAGCCCTACCTGCGCATCGTCGCCCAGCCGCGGGATTGAGGATCGTGTAGGGGCGACCGGCAGGTCGCCCGCATATCCGCGGCGACGCCGCGAGAAACGTGTACGTGGAACGGGCGACCTGCCGGTCGCCCTACTCCCCGGCGACTCGCAGCGGTGCCACCGTCGGCCGCTCCGGCCCGTTGAACGTCCGGTCGTGGCCGAGGGCGGGAATCATGGTGCGCGCCTCGGTCACCTTCGCCGGATCGACATCGGCGTAGATGATGCCCGGCTCCTCGCCGGCATCGGCCAGCACCTCGCCCCAGGGCGATACGATCAGCGAGTGCCCGTAGGTCTTGCGGCCCTCGGCATGCTCGCCGCATTGCGCCGGCGCGAACACGTAGCTGCCGGTTTCGATCGCCCGCGCCCGCAGCAGCGTGTGCCAATGCGCCTTCCCGGTCGGCACGGTGAAGGCGGAAGGCACCGCGAGGAAGCCTGCGCCGGCCTGCGCCAGCGCGCGATAGAGATAGGCGAAGCGCACGTCGTAGCAGACGCTGAGGCCGACGCGGCCCCACGGCAGATCCGCCACCACGGCGCACTCGCCCGGCCTGAAGGTCGCAGACTCGCGGTAGCTCTCGCCCGCCTTCAGGTCGACGTCGAACATGTGGATCTTGTCGTAGCGCGCGGCGATGCGTCCCTTGTCGTCGAACAGGAACGAGCGGTTGGCGCAGGTCGTCGCATCGAGCTTGATCTGCAGCGAGCCGATCAGTAGCCAGACGCCGAGTTCCGTGGCCAGCGCGCCGAACGCGGGAATGGCCGGATGCCCGTCTTCCGGCTTCGCCTTCTCCAGCATGAGCGGCCGTTTGGGCTCGATCATGCCGGTGTTCTCCGGCGTCAGGATGAATTCGGCGCCGTTGTCCCTCGCCGCGCGGACGAGGGCGGACGCCGCCGCGATATTGGGGGCAATGTCGCGCGCCGCGTTCAGCTGCACGCAGGCGACCTTGAACGCCCGGCTCATGCCGGTACCGCCTCCAGCATCGGCTGCAGCTTGCCGGCCGCGTCGAGCGCATAGAGCTCGTCGCTGCCGCCGACATGGGTGCCATTGATGAAGATCTGCGGCACCGTGCGCCGGCCGTTCGCCCGCGCCACCATCTCCTTGCGCAGCTTCTGGTCCATCATGACGTCGATCTCGGTGAAATCGGCTCCGCGCTCGCTCAAAAGCTTCTTCGCCCGATAGCAATAGGGGCAGAGCATCGTCGTGTAGATCTCGACCTTGGCCATGGCACTCCCGGCAGCCGTTTCACCTGCCCAATTAGGTGGCATGCCCGCGGCATTTTGTCATCATCTTGCGGCGCAAGCCTGCGATACCCTAGTCGCCGGTCCGGACCACGCGCGCCAGGGTCAGGACATCGACGGCCCGGGCGCCGCCGCGCAGCACCGCCTGAGCGCAGGAAGTCACGGTCGCCCCCGTGGTAAAGACATCGTCAACCAGGAGGATGCGCTTGTCGGCCACCAGCGGCCGCCGCCGTGGATGCAAGGCGAAGGCGCCGGTCACGTTGCGGCGCCGTGCGGCGGCACCGAGCCCGCCCTGCGAAGGCGTGCGCCGCCGGCGGACCAGCAGATCGTTGATCGCCGGCTTGTCCGCCAGTTTGCCGAGGGCGGAGGCCAGCAGCGCCGCCTGGTTGTAGCGGCGGGAAAAGAGGCGGAGCCAGTGCAACGGCACCGGCACGATGAGGTCGGCGTCGTCGAGCAGCGTCGCACCGGCGCGTGCCAGCCAGCGCGCAAAGGCCGGCGCGGCGTCGGTCCGGTCGGCATGCTTGAACCGGAGGATGAGATCCTTGCTGTCCCCGTCGTAGCGGAAGGCCGCGCGCGCCCGCTCGAACACCGGCCGCTCGCGGGCGCAGGCGCCGCACAGCGCATCGACCCCCATGTCGAACTCGAACGGTACGCCGCAGCAGGCGCAGAGCGGCGCCGCGATGAACGTCACCGCCGACCAGCAGGTCGGACAGAGCGCTCCCAGGGCGTCCACCACGGTCGCGCATTTGAGGCAGCGCGGCGGCAGCACCGCGTCCAGTACGCGCTGCCCGGTCCGTCTCGCAGCAACGGCGATCGTCGACACCGATGTCATGGTCGGAATCGGAGCGATCTCGCGGCCCCGTGTCAATTGCGCGCAGATGTCACGTTGCCCTGGCGAGCCGTAGCGCCGATGCTGTCATGTCAAGCACAGTGTCAAGGGCGTTCTGTGTTCAATTTGTAACCTTTGCGAATCGCCGGCGCGAGGGCCATTCAAATCGACGACCGTGGACGTACGTAACATGCTAGGCTTCGACGTGTGGGAAAAGCAGCGATGATCACCTCAACCTGCCCGGGAGTTCCGCGGGTAGTCGATGTGGCCGGCGGGCAGCCTGTGTCTATCGCCGGTCTCGTGACCGAAATTGCCAGATCGACCCCCGACCGGATCGCATTGCGCGCCGGCGCGGCCCGAATGAGCTACGGCGAGTTGAACGCGAACGCCAATCGCCTGGCCACGTATCTGCGGGCGCTCGGCATCGGCCCCGAGGTGCCCGTCGGGATTTGCCTGGAGCGCTCGTTCGATCAGATCGTCGCCGTACTCGCGGCCCTGAAAACCGGTGGCGCGTTTCTCCCCTTGGATCCGGCTTGGCCGGAGCAGCGGCTGCAGACCATGCTGGATGATGCGCAAGCGCCGGTGCTGGTCGGCAGCGGTGCCTTGGCGGATCGGCTATCGCCGGGCCGGCGTGCGATCCGGCTCGACCGCGCCGCGCCGGCCATTGCGCGCCTCGACGCCAGGGATGTCGTCGTGCCGACCGACGATGAAAACCTCGCCTACATCATCTACACGTCTGGATCCACGGGCACGCCGAAAGGCGTAGAGCTGACCAGCGGCAATCTCCTCAATCTCGTGAGCTGGCATCGCACCGCCTTCGCCGTGACGGCCGCGGACAGGGCCAGTCATCTGGCCAGCCTGGGCTTCGACGCGGCCGTGTGGGAGATCTGGCCCTATCTCACGGCCGGCGCCTCGGTCTCCCTGGTCGACGAATCCGTGCGTACATCGCCGCTGTTGCTGTGGCAATGGCTCGCCGACGAGAAGATCACGATCGCCTTCGTGCCGACCCCCCTGGCCGAGCCGCTGATCACGGCGCCGTGGCCCGTCGCCACCGCTTTGCGCTTCCTGTTGACCGGAGGCGATACCCTGCACAAGTTCCCGAGACCGGGTTTGCCGTTCACGGTGGTCAACAACTACGGGCCGGCCGAATGCGCCGTTGTCGCGACCTCCGGTATTGTGGCGCCGCAAATCGCGCCAACGGGATCGCCGACCATCGGACGCGCCATTGCGAACGCGGAGATCCACCTTCTCGACGACCGGGGGGATCCGGTGGCCGATGGCAAGATTGGCGAGATATGCATCGGCGGCGCCGGAGTCGGCCGCGGCTATCGCGACCGCCCAGAGCTGACCAGGGAGCGGTTCGTGCCAGACCGTTTTGCTGCCGAGCCGAGCCGTCGACTGTACCGTACCGGCGATCTCGGCTGCCGACTGGAAAGCGGCGAGATCGCCTTCCATGGGCGGATTGACAGTCAGGTCAGGGTGCGCGGCCAGCGCGTGGAACTGGATGAGATCGCCAGCGCGCTCAATCGCCATCCACAGATTGCCACCAGTGCCGTGGTCACGCGCGGGCGCGCCGGCGCCGACCAGCGTCTCGTCGCCTACATCGTGCCTGCGGACGACCAGCTGCCGACGGCGCAGGGGCTGCGGGATTTCCTGACCAAGCTGCTCCCCGACTTCATGATCCCAACATCGTTCGTGCGGCTCGAGTCGCTGCCGATGACGACGAACGGCAAGGTCGCTAAGGGCGCGCTGCCCGAGCCGACCCCTGAGAATCTGCTCGAACAGGTGCATTACCGCGCGCCGAACTCTCCGGTCGAACAATTTCTGACGAAGATCATCGCGGACATCCTCGCGGTCGATCGCATCGGCGCGGATGACAATTTCTTCCTGATCGGCGGCCATTCCCTCTTGGGCACGCAAGTGGTGCTCCGCGCGCGCGAAACTTACTGCGTCGACCTCACGCTACGCCACCTCTTCGAGGCCCAGACGGTCGCCAACCTGGCCGCAACGATCGAGCGGCTGCTGCGCGAAAAACTGCAAGCGATGAGCGAAGAAGAAGCGCAGCGTTGGGTGGCGGCTTGAGGGATGGCGAGTGGAGTGTGAGACCCGGTGGGTGCCACCCCTCTCCCCGAAACGAAATTCGCGCCGCATGATCCGGAACTGAGCCTGTATCGGCTCCTGGATCCGGCCGTGCTGGCCGATCCCTATCCCCTCTACCGGAAGTTGCGGGAGCAGGATCCCGTGCATTGGGATCCCTTCCTGCACGCCTGGGTCGTGACGAGCTACGCCGACGTCGTAACGGTGCTGCACAAGTTTTCGGCAGCCCGCATGCCGTCCCCTGAGCAGTTCAAATCGCTGGGCATGACATCGCTGGAACCGATCGCGCAGATGATGGTCAAGCAGATGCTGTTCATGGACGCGCCGTCCCACACGCGCCTGCGCGGTCTCTGTTCGGCCGCCTTCACGTCGCGGCGCGTCGAGAGGCTGCGTGCGCAGATCCAGGACATCGCGGACGGGTTGATCGACCGCGTGGCGCCGGCAGGCCGCATGGACGTCATCGCCGATTTTGCCAATCCCTTGCCGGCCATCGTGACGGCGGGGTTGATGGGCGTGCCGCCGGCCGATCACGAACAGTTGAAGGCCTGGTCTGCGGACTTCGCGGAGATGATCGGCAATTTTCAGCACAATCCGGATCGCGCCGCACGAGCCCTGCAGGGCGTGCAGGAGATGGTTGCCTATTTCCGCGCCGCCGTCCGCGCGCAGGAACCGCGCGGTGGCCTGCTTCATTCACTGATGACGGCAGAGATCGATGGCGCTCGCCTCAGCGAGGAAGAAGTGATTGCCAACGCAATCATCACGATGGTGGGCGGCCAGGAGACGACGACGAACCTGATCGGAAACGGTCTGACGTCGCTGCTTAAGCATCCGGAGCAGCTGGCACAGCTGCGCGATAATCCCGCCATCGTCGAATCGGCGGTGGAGGAACTGCTGCGCTTCGAGAGCCCGAGTCAGCACACGGCGCGATTAGTCCCGGAGGACATGATCCTCGCCGGCAAGTCGTTGCGCAAGCGGGACGCCGTCATGGCCGTGATGGCGGCAGGAAACCGCGATCCGAAGCGCTTTCCCGATCCCGATCGTCTCGACCTGGCACGCAAGGACAATCGCCATCTCGCGTTCGGCTGGGCCGCGCATTTCTGCTTCGGCGCCCCGCTCGCGCGCATCGAGGGGCAGATCGCCTTCGCGACTTTGCTGCGGCGACTCCCCAACCTCAAATTGGAAACGACCCGGATCGAGTGGCGGGAGAACCTTGCGCTGCGCGGCTTGAAGTCGCTGCCGGTTTCGTTCGACGCCGCGGCCGCGGTGGAGAGGCGGCCCTGATGAACGCCGTCGTGGAACTGTCCGACGCCAAGGAACAGCTGCTCCAACGGCTTCTGCGCGGCGATGAGAGGCGCGACCGCACGGCCAGCGACCGCGTGACGCCACGGCCGGCGGGCGCGATCCCGCCGATCTCGCCGGAGCAGCGGCAGGTCTGGCTGCACGCCGCGATGGCGCCGGACCTGCCGCTCTACAACGAGGCGATTACCATCCACCGCAGGGGCTCGTTCGACATCGCCGTTCTCGAGGAGAGCCTCAACGAGATCATGCGGCGCCACGAGATCTGGCGGACGTCCATCCAAGAGGTCGACGGCGACATCGTGCAGGTGGTGCATCCGCAGCTCACGGTCCGGTTGCCGCTCATTGACCTGACGGCGCTTCCCGAGGCCGAGCGCGAGCGCGAGGCGCTGCGCATCGCGACGGAGGCGGCACAGCAGCCGATCGATCTCGCGCAGGCGCCGCTGTTTCGCGCCATCGTGGTGAAGACCGCTGGCGATCACCATCGCCTCTACCTCACGCTCCATCACATCATCTTCGACGGGGTGGCGATCTACCGGATGATCGTGCCGGAGCTGGCCGCCATCTACGAGGCGGTGGCGCAGGGCCGCCGCCCCGCGCTGCCGCAGCCGGCATTGCAATACGGCGACTATGCGATCTGGCGGCAACACATGCTGTCTCTTATACACATCTCCGAGCCCACGAGACCCGCGGTTCT
>JBKOWC010000087.1:0-5154 GCA_046724215.1 Pseudomonadota bacterium
GGGCGAGACCATCGGCTGTGCTGCGGCGGTCCTGACGACCGGGACGTTTCTACGCGGACTGATTCATATCGGCGAGGAGAAGGTTGCCGCCGGGCGGGTGGGCGAGGCGCCGGCCATCGGACTGTCGAAAACCCTGGAACGGTTCGGTTTCGCGCTTGGGCGACTGAAGACCGGGACGCCGCCTCGGCTCGATGGCCGCACGGTCGACTGGCGCGGCCTCGACATGCAACCCGGCGACGACCCGCCGGTGCCTTTCTCCTATCTGACCGAGCGCATCACGACTCCCCAGGTCGCCTGCGCGATTACCGGGACGACCCCGGCCACGCACGCCCTGATCCGGCAGAACCTCCAGCGCTCGCCGATGTATTCCGGCCAGATCGAAAGCATCGGTCCCCGCTACTGTCCCTCGATCGAGGACAAGGTCGTTCGCTTTGCCGATCGCGAGCGTCATCAGATCTTCCTCGAGCCCGAGGGCCTGGACGACCCCACGATCTATCCCAACGGCATCTCGACCTCGCTGCCCGGGGATGTGCAGCTGGCGCTGCTCAAAACCATTCCCGGGCTCGAGCGGGCGACGATGCTGCGCCCCGGCTATGCCATCGAATACGACTACGTGGATCCGCGCGAGCTGCGGCCGACCCTGGAGACACGGCGGATCCAAGGACTGTTCTTCGCCGGCCAGATCAACGGCACGACGGGATACGAGGAGGCGGCCGCCCAGGGGCTGATGGCGGGCATCAACGCCGCCCTGATTGTCGCCGGCGGCGGCGCGTTCGTGCTCGATCGGGCCGACGCTTATGTCGGCGTGCTCATCGACGACTTGGTGACCCGCGGCACCAACGAGCCATACCGCATGTTCACCTCGCGGGCGGAATACCGGCTGACCTTGCGGGCGGATAACGCCGATCTTCGCCTGACGGCAAAGGGTGAGGCGATCGCCTGTATCGGACGCCAGCGCCGTCAAGCATTTGCCCGCCGCCAAGCCGCCATAGCCGAGGGCAGGGCGCTGGTGGGCGGACTCCGCGCCACCCCGAACGAGTTGCAGCGGTCCGGCATTGCCGTCAACCGCGACGGCCTTCGCCGCTCGGCGGCCGAGCTGCTGGCCTATCCCGGCGTCGATATGCGCCGGCTGGCGGCGATCTGGCCCGCGTTGGCGGCGCTTGATCCCGGTGTCGTCGAGCAGCTGGAGATCGACGCGCGCTACGCCGGGTACCTCGGCCGTCAGGAGGCGGACATTCTGGCGTTCCGCCGCGACGAGACGCTGGTCCTGCCGGCCGATCTCGACTATGGCGCGATCGGCAGCCTGTCGGTCGAGATCCGCAGCAAGCTGCAGGCGGCGGCGCCAGCCACGCTGGGGGCGGCGGCCCGGATCTCCGGCGTGACGCCAGCCGCCCTGACGGCACTCCTGCGCTACGTCAAGCGCGGCGACCAGCAGCGGTTGTCGGCCTGACCCACCCAGGATGCCGCTGACGCCCGAGGCCTTCGCTGCTGCCGCCGGTGTTTCACGTGAAACATTGGACGGCCTCAGGCGCTACGCCGACCTCCTGGTGAAGTGGCAGCGCTCCATCAATCTGGTTGCGGCCGACAGCCTCAATGATCTATGGCGACGGCATATGCTCGACTCGGCCCAGCTATACGGCCTGCTGCCGCCCGGCGATTGCCGTGTCGTGGACTTGGGCACCGGGGCCGGCTTTCCCGGCCTGGTCCTGGCCGCCATGGGGGCGCGCGACGTGCATCTGGTCGAATCGGACGGCCGCAAGTGCGTTTTCCTGGCCGAAGCGGCCCGCGCGTGCGGACTGGCGGCAGGGGTGAATCCCGTGATCCATCGTGCCCGGCTGGAGCAGATGCGGGGCTTGACGGCGGATATCGTGACCGCGCGCGCCTGCGCACCGCTGGACCGGCTTCTGGACTATGCGGAGCCGTTCTTGCGGCCCGCCAGCGTCTGCCTCTTCCTCAAAGGGTCCGCGACGGCCGACGAATTGACCGCGGCATCGAATCGGTGGAGGATGACGGTCGAGCGCTTGCCGAGCGCCTCCGATCCATCCGGCACAATCCTCCGCATCGGGCAGGTCACGCGTGCAGGACGCTGACAGCATCGCCACACCGCCACCGCCGACGCGCATCCTCGCGCTCGCCAACCAGAAGGGCGGCGTCGGCAAGACGACGACGACGATCAACCTGGCGACGGCCCTGGCGGCCTGTGGCCGGCGCGTCCTCGTCGTCGACCTGGATCCGCAGGGCAACGCCAGCACCGGCCTCGGCGTCGGCCGCGACGCGCGCGAAGTGACCTCCTACGACGTCCTGATAAACGGCACCGGCGTGGCCGCCGCGACGATCGCGACCGCGGTGCCCGGCATGGCGCTGGTGCCCGCCTCACTCGATCTCTCGGGCGCCGAGGTGGAGCTCGTGGATCAGGCCCGGCGCGAATTCCGCCTCGCCGACACGCTCGCGAGGATCCGCGACCACTATGAATATATTCTCATCGACTGTCCGCCCTCGCTCGGGCTGCTGACGTTGAACGCGCTGGTCGCCGCCGATGCCGTGCTGGTGCCGCTGCAGTGCGAGTTCTACGCGCTCGAGGGCCTCTCGCATCTGATGCAGACGATTGAGCAGGTGAAGCGCGTGCTCAACCCCCGATTGTCGATCCAGGGCGTCGTGCTCACCATGTACGACAAGCGCAACAACCTGTGCGAGCTGGTCGCCACCGACGTGCGCGGTCATTTCGGCGCCAAGGTCTACGAGACCGTGATCCCGCGCAACGTCAAGGTGTCCGAGGCGCCCTCGCACGGCAAGCCGGTTCTGCTCTACGATCTGCGCTGCGCCGGCTCGCAGGCCTACATCCATCTCGCGCGCGAGGTTCTGCAGCGCGAGCGCCAGACCATCGCTGCCCTGACTGTTCCGGAAGGAGTGGCGCAATGACGCAGGATTCGGGAAAGCGCTTGGGCCGAGGATTGTCAGCGCTGCTGGGCGGTGCCGCCGGCGAGCCGCAGGCCACGCCGCGGCCGACGCGTGTCCTGCCCATCGAGCAGATCGTCCCGGGAAAGTTTCAGCCGCGCCGCCGCTTCGACGATGAGCCGATGCAGGCGCTCGCCGAGTCGGTGCGCGAAAACGGCGTGCTGCAGCCGATCCTGGTGCGGCCCCGCGCCAGCACGCCCATCACCTACGAGATCGTGGCCGGCGAGCGTCGCTGGCGCGCCGCGCAGCAGGCCCGCCTCCACGAGATCCCCGTCATCGTGCGCGAGCTCACCGACCGCGAAGCGCTGGAGCTGGCGCTGGTCGAGAATCTGCAGCGCCAGGACCTCACGCCGCTCGAGGAGGCCGAAGGCTACCGCCGCCTGCTCGAAGAGTTCGGCAATTCGCAGGACGAACTGGCGCGGCGCGTCGGCAAGAGCCGCAGCCAGATCGCCAACATGCTGCGGCTGCTGGACCTGCCCGAAGCGGTCCGCAAACTGGTCGAGGACGGCGCCCTCACCGCCGGCCACGCGCGCGCCTTGCTGACGGCGGCAGATCCGCAGGCGTTGGCGGCGCTCGTCGTCGCTCGCGGCCTCAGCGTGCGGCAGACCGAGCAGCTGGCGCAGGGACAACGCGAGAGCGCAACGCGCCCGAGGCGCGAGAAGGATGCGGACACCCGCGCGCTCGAGCGCGATTTGACGTCCCGCCTCGGCCTCACGGTCGCGATCGATCCGCGCGGGGAAGCCGGCGCCGTGACGATTCGCTACAAGACCCTCGAGCAGCTCGACCTCGTCATCGACCGGCTGCGCGGCGAGCGGATGCCACGACCGCCAGCCGATTAGCCGCTCCCGCCGCGCGCGGCCGGGCGCATCGGCGCCTGCGCCGCGAGTTCCAGGAGCGTGCGGCGGCACAGCATCATGTCCGGCGCCCCGGTGCGCTTGCAGTCGCTCTCCGCATTCGTCAGACGATCGAGCGCGCCATGCAGCCGGTCGGTCGGCCAGCGCTGCGCCTGCGCCAGCACGCGCGGCTTGTGCTTGTAGAACACCGGCGGTCGCAGGCCGTCGACGGCCCGCTGGCGATCGCCCTCGGCGCCCGCGACCTGGTGCAGCCGCAGGAAATGCCGGCCGGTGGCGCGCAGGATGGTCACCGGCGCGTTGCCTTCCTGCAGGCAGCGCGTGGTCAGGCGCTCGACCGCCGCGAGATCGCCGTCGCCGATCGCCAGCACGAGATCGTCGATCGTCAGCGCGGCGCTGTCGCCGACACAGGCCATCGCGTCGGCGAGCGTGACGGACCGGCCCTCCGCCGGCGTGCCCATGTAGTCGACGAGCTTTTCGATCTCCCGGCGCGTGACGGCGCGGTCGCCGCCAAGTGTCATCAGCAGATACTCGCGCGCGTCGTCGGCGAGACGCAGCCCGGCGCGGCCCAGCTCCTCGCCGAACAGGCGGCCGAGATCCGCGTCCTCGTCGTGGTAGCAGGGGAGGGCCGCCGCATTGCCGGCGGCCTCGCAGATACGCCGCAAGGGCGAACGGGCGCCGAGGTCGTCGGCTTCAAGAAGCAGCAGTCCCCCGAGCGCCGGCATGGACAGAAAGGTCTCGACCGCGTCGGCGGCGCCGTCGCCGGCGTCGCGCAACCGCACCACGCGGCGGCCGCCATTCAGCGTCAGGGCCGCCGCCTCGTCGACCAGGATGGTGGGCTCGTTGCGCAGGCGGGCAAGCGGGATCTCCGACACGCGGAACGGATCGCCGGCGTCGCCGGATACCGCCGCCGCGACGCGGTCGGCGCGCTCCCGCACCAGCCCGCGATCGGGCCCGTACAGGAGGATGGCCGCGATACGGGCGTCGATGCCGCGAAGGAACGACTCGACGTTGTATCCCGCGACCTTCATCGGCCGAGCGCGTCCGGCTCAGCTGCCGGCGCTCTGCTTGCCCAAGGCGAGCGCGAGGCGGGTGCGGATGTCGTCGCTGATCACCTCGGCGCTGCGCGCGCGCGCGTCCTCCTCCGACACGACGGAGGCGAACTGCGACTCCAGGATATCGTAGCTGCTGACGGAGCGGCTGAGGCCCTTGGTGATGATCTCGCCGCCGCCGGCCCGCTTGAGGACATAGTCCGCCTTCAGCATCAGGTTGGCACGGGTCGCGGTCTCGTCCTTCTCGAAGAAGAAGGTCGTGCGCTTCTCCGTGAGCGTGATGCTCAGGATGTACC
>JBKOWC010000353.1:0-10520 GCA_046724215.1 Pseudomonadota bacterium
CCGCGCGGTGGCCGCGAACGACGCCCGCGACCGCGCGGTCATCGCCAGCTTCGACCATCCGACGCTCGCCAGCATCCACCGTCGCGCGCCGGATCTGGCCCTGGAGATGATCCATCACTGCCATCTCGTCGACACCGTGCATGCGGCGCGCGACTGCGGCGCTCTGCTCGTTTCGGTGGAGCCCGAATATTGCGTTGCCGACGACGTCGCCGCGCTGCACGCCGCGGGCATCGCCGTGCTGACGACGGTCCTCTCCGAGGAGCATGGGCGCGAGCTCTGCGCGCAGGGCCTCGACTTCCTCGAATCCGACAACGTCGAGCTCGCCGTGCGCGCGGCGAGTCAGGGCGCGATGCGCCGCTCCGCCTGAGCGGTGGGGTTCACCGTCGCAGCAGGCCGAAGGCGAAGTCGCGGCCCTGGCCCTCGACCAGGGCGAGGTGGATCCATAGCATCGCCAACGGCTCCAGCAGTCGCGCGATGCGGAGCGGGCCGGCGTCGACCGCCTCGAACCCGAGGTCGGCGACGAGCTTCAGCACCGCGGGCTTGCGCGCGGCATCGTCGCCGGCCACGAACATGACGGCTCGGCGCTCGCCGAACGCCGGTTGCGCCATGATGTCATAGCCGGTGTGGTTCAGCGTCTTGAAGACGCTGGCGCCCTTGGCCCCGGCCGCGATCGTCTCCGCCCCCGAGGTTGAAAAGCCTAAGGACAGGTCGCTGAAGTCCGGCGTCAGCGGGTTGGTGCAGTCGATCACGATCTTGCCGCCGAGGTCGCCGGCGGACTGCAGCACCGCCGCGGCGGCGGGGAAGGGGACCGCGAGCACGATGACTTCGCCGACCGCGAGCGCACCCGCGGTTTCGATCGCGCGCGTACCCGGTGCGTCCGTGAGCACCGCCTGCAGCTTGGGATCGGCAACCCGCTTCACGCCGAAGCAGACCTCATGACCCTTCGCCGCCCAGGCGCGCCCGAGTGTACCGCCCACGCTGCCGGTGCCGATGACTGCGATCTTCATCTCCCTTCCTCCATCCTGATTTGCGCCTGACTCTGCGCGCGCCGTCGCGCTTCCGGCAAGACTTCCAGACGCTTGTGACAGCGACTTTATTCCGGCGGACGCCGGACCATGACAATCCGACGCAGGTCCGCTGGCATGCCGGTCGCGTTTCGGCTAGGGTGCGGTGCCGAAGATCATCGAGACGGAGCCTTCTCGCATGGACATCGTCATTCCCAACGCCGCGTCGCTCGGCGTCTTTGCCGTGGCGGCCATCCTGCTGCTGCTGACGCCGGGTCCGGCCGTCCTCTACATCGTCGCGCGCAGCGTCGAGCAAGGGCGTATCGCCGGCCTCGCGTCGGTGTGCGGCATCACGACGGGGACGCTCTTCCATGTGCTGGCGGCGGCGCTGGGGCTCTCGGCGCTGCTCGCCTCCTCGGCCCTCGCCTTCGCGGTCGTCAAGTATGCGGGCGCCGGTTACCTCATCTATATCGGCGTGCGCCGGATCCTCGGCCGCGCCGAGGCGCCGGCGGAGCAGGCGCACCTGCCGCGGCGCAGCCTGGGTCGGCTCTATCGCGACGGCGTCGTCGTCAACCTGCTCAATCCGAAGACGGCGCTGTTCTTCCTCGCCTTCCTGCCGCAGTTCGTCGATCCGTCGCGCGGCGCGGTGGCGTTCCAGATCGCCTTCCTCGGCCTGCTCTTCGCGCTGATGGGCCTGACCAGCGACGGCCTCTACGCCATCGCCGCCGGCACGGCCGGCCGCTGGGTCAAGCGCAACAGCCACTATCTGCGCTGGGAGCGCTTCGTCACCGGCGGGGTGTTCATCGGCCTCGGCCTCACCGCCGCACTGGCCGGCAACGGGCGCAAGTAGGCGAGGGCTGGATCAGGCGGCGCTGTCGGCCAGCCGGAACTCGTCGTTCACCGGCTGCGGCGTGGCCTTTGGCGTCTGCCGCGGCAGCCGGATGTGGACCGTCGTGCCGCGGCTGCTTGCGGACTCGACGCCGATCGTTCCGCCATGCAGCTCGACGATCTGGCGGGCGATCGGCAGGCCCAGCCCGACGCCGAAGTTGCGCGTCGTGAACATCGGCTCGAAGACGCGGGCCAGGACGTCGGCCGGAATGCCCTGCCCGGTATCCGCGATGGTGAGCAGCACATGCGGACCCGCGAGCGCGGTCGCGACCGTGATCGCGCGCGGGTGGCCGGGCTCGGGTCGCCAGGTCGGCGCCGTCAAGGCCTCGACCGCGTTCTCGAACAGGCGGTCGATCACCTGCGCAAACGGCTTCGGATCGATTGCAACCGCGCTCCCGGCCGCGAGGTCGGTCGCCAGCGTGACTCCCGCCGGCAGCGTCTGAGCCTCGAGCACGCGCCGCAGCCAGTCGTCGACATCTGTCGTGATCCGCGCCAGTTCGCGCGGCTGCGAGTATTCGAGCAGGTCGTAGATGATGCCGGCGCAGCGCATGATGTTGCGGTCGGCCCGCGCCAGCGTGCGGTCGATGGTCGCGCCGCCGCCGGCAAGCCGCTGGACGGTGCCGAGCGAGCTGCGGATCACCGCCAGGGGATTGCGCAGTTCGTGGCTCACCATCGCCGCCACGGTGCCGATCGTAGCCAGCTGCTCCTTGAGCGCCAGCTCCTGCTCGAGATGCCGGTGCGCGGTCACGTCGAAGACGGCGCCGTCGAGATGCTTGAGGACGCCGTCCTCGAATTGTCCCTGCCCCTTGTCATGGACCCAGCGGATCGAGCCGTCGCGATGCACGAGCCGGTAGTCGATGGCGTAAGGCCGCTTCTCGGCGACGGCCGCTGATGTCGCCCGGCTGACGGCGGCCCAATCGTCGGGATGGATGAGGCCGGAATAGGCGCGCACGCGATTGCCGATGAAATCCGCCGCCGGGTAGCCCGTCAGGCCCTCGATCGCCTCGCTCATGAACTCGATGGTGTAGACGTCGTCGTTGGCGCAGCGATAGCAGGCGCCCGGGATGTTGCCGATGAGCGAGCGGAACTTCTGCTCGCTCACGCGGAGTTCCTGCGCCTGGCGCGCGCGGTCCTCGACGAGCCGGCGGTTCTCGAGGGCGTTGTCCTTGAACACCTGTACGGCCTTCGCCATCGCGCCCACCTCGTCGCGCCGTCCGAGCCCGGGTATGGCGACATCGAGATGGCTCGCCGCCAGCTGCGTCATCGTCGAGGACATGCGCGTGAGCGACCGCGAGATGCCGCGGCCGATCAACGCCGCGAGCACGACGGCCAAGCTCGCGATCACCGCCGCGAGGCCCAACGTCCACCACAGACGCGATTCGAAGCCGTCGATGCGGGCCTGCAGCAGGCGGTCCAGCTCGGCGGCCGCGGTCCCGGTCAGGCGCTCGACGGCGCCGAGCCCGGCGTCGCGCAGGGCGGCGCTGCGGTCGCCGCTGCTGCTGTCCTCCGGCTGCAGGACGAGGGCCTTCAGGCCGCCGGAGACGTCGGTCAGGGCGGCGATCGCCGCCCGATAGTCGGCGTCCAGTCCGGCCTTCAGCCGGCCGTCGGGATTGCCGCGGTAGGCGGCCTCGACCGCCTTGACCAGTTCATCGCGTGCCGCTTCGAACTGCCCCATCCGGATCAGGAACTGCGCGCGGTCCTCGACGCTCAGGCTCCCCTTGGCGTTGATGGCGGCGGTGAGGATGCTGAGATCCGCCAAGCGGTCCGTGAGTTCCGGCAGCATCACCACGACGACATACATCGTGTAGTAGGAATCGAGGTCGGGATCGAGGATCAGGTTCGACTGGTCGCCGACCTGGGCGATCAGATCGCGCATCTTCGCGAGCGTCTCGTCGTGTTGCGTGGTCAGCGCCGCGGCGCCGAGCGCTGCCGGTGCCCGCAGCAACCCGCGCGCGCTTGCCACGGCGGCGTCGACCAGCGCGGGATCGACGGGAACATCGGGAAATCGTCTCGCGGCCTCGGCGATGCGGTCGACCGTCGCCAACGCACTGCTCGAAGCATCGCCACTATCGCTCCCGGCACGCGCATCCAGCCGGGCCGCGACGGCGCCTTGCAAGGCCATCTGCGCCGACGTCACCGCGGTGAGGAAGTGGTTGCCCGAGATCTCCCGCCGGGCGAACTCGATGGCGATGTTCTTCTCGGCGATGACGCTGTAGGCGAGGAACGCCAGCGGCAGCACGAACATCGCCCCGATGAGTTCGAGCTTGCGGCCGATCGTGAGCTTGCTCGGGGCGAATCGCATGGCGGGTGGAGCATGGGTTGCGGAACGGCATCGGGCGCTACGGCGCACGTGGATGCCCGAATCCGGATCATGCCCACTATTGGTTAACGGCCGGAAAACGTCCGGTCGCCGCCGCCCGATCGAGGGGTTGGCGAAGGCTTGCGGCTCAGTGCGAGAGGCTGGGCAGAAGCCCGGGAAGCAGCGGCGAGCCCAAATGCGTCGGGCCGGCGGGCGGGGCGCCCGTCACCCGGTCCATCCGCTGGGCCTCGCTGCGCGTATCCAGCAGGTCGCGCCGCCCCAGCGGCCCGAGCCGGCCGAGGTCCTCGTTGCGCTGCTGCTCCTTGAGCTGGCGCTGCACCTGCGTGCGGTACTCGAGCGCGCGCTGCTGGTCCACCGGCGACGGATTCTGCGGCGCCGGATTGAAGCGGTTGGAGTCCAGGATGTCCGGCGTCAGGATGTTGTTCTGGCCGAGGCCGCCGGCGATCGTGTTGTGGTCCTCGCCGCCGGCGAGGACCGGAACGGTGGAGAGGAGGATGGCGAGAAGCGACGCAGCGATGACGCGCATCTCCGGGAAATGGCAACGCGGCCTTCGGCGATCAAGATCGCCGCGACATGCCGCCCCGTTGCCGGTCACGCCGCCTGGCCGGCGGCCCGCGCCTTGAGCACGTGGGAGGCCAGCGTGCGGCCGAGGTCCCACACCGCGCCGGGAACGCGGTGGCAGTCGGCGATCACCTTGTCGAAGCCGTCGCGGATCCAGGTCCGGTCGGCATCGGTGATGGTGAGGGACGGCAGCAGCTTGATCACGTGGACGCCGGGGCCGGAGACCTGGCTCAGGAGCTTGTGCTCCTTGAACAGCGGAATCAGCACCATCTGGCAGAAGAGTCCCTTGTTGGCGGCCTCGAGCAGGCTCCAGGCGGCCTTGAGCGCCAGGCTCTTCGGCGCGCCGAACTCGATGCCGATCATCAGGCCCTTGCCGCGCACGTCCTTGACCAGTTCGTACTTGTCGCGAAAGCCGCGGAAGTCGCGCAGGATGCCGTCGCCGAGCGCCGCCGCGCGGGCGACCAGCTTCTCGTCCTCGATCACCTGCAGCGTCGCCAGCCCGGCCGCCATGGCGAGGTCGTTCTTGCTGAAGGTCGAGCCGTGCACGGCGGCGCGGTCCAGCCGGTCGAACAGCTTGGCGAAGATCCAGTCCTTGGTGAGGAGCGCGCCGACCGGCACGAAGCCGCCGGAGAGTCCCTTGGCCAGGAGGACCATGTCGGGCTCGACGCCCCAATGCTCGACCGCGAGGAAGCGGCCGGTGCGGCCGAGGCCGGTCTGCACCTCGTCGGCGACGAAGAGCGTGCCGTACTTGCGGCAGAGCCGGAGCGCTTCCGGCAGGTAGTCGTCCGCCGGCATGTTGACGCCCTTGCCCTGGATCGGCTCGACGAAGAAGGCGGCGGCATCGCGGTTGCGGAGCGCGGCTTCGAGCGCCGGCAGGTCGTTGAACGGCACGCGCTCGCACTCCGGCAGCAGCGGGCCGAAGCCCTGCCGGAACACCTCGGTGCCGTTGAGCGACAGCGAGCCCATGGTGAGGCCGTGGAAGGCGCTGTCGCAGTAGACGATCTTGCTGCGGCCGGTGGCCGCGTGGGCGAACTTGATGGCGCTCTCCACTGCCTCGGTGCCGGTCGAGCAGAAGAAGGCGCGTTCCATGCCCGGCACCAGCGCCAGCAGCCGCTCGGCCAGCAGGCCCGAGAGCAGGGAGACATCCATCTGCACGAGATTGGCGAGCCGGCTGTCGAGCACCTGCGTCAGCGCATCCACGAGCGCCGGGTGATTGCGGCCGATGGCGAAGACGCCGAAGCCGCTGAGGAGATCGAGATAGCGCGCGCCCGACGCGTCCGTCAGGTAGGGCCCCTCCGCCGTGACGAAATTCACGTCGAAGCCGATGGTCTTCAGCACCCTGACCAGCTGGGCGTTGAGATAGCGCTCGTGCAGCGCATATTTCTCGTGCCGGCGCTCGGCCAGCAGGCGTTTCAGGTCAAGGGGCATTGAGCTACCTCGCAGTCGTCGCGGCCGACCCCGGCGGCGGGTGTCCGCATTATGACCAGTCCCAGGCGACGCGGACAGCCGGAAAAGCGGCCGCCGCGCACCCGCGGATCGTTGACGCGAGTCGCCAACCCGTGTGAATTCCAGAGTGGACAAACCAACGGAGGAATCGGGACCTTGCAGACCACCGTCAACGAGATCGCCGCCGGCATCTATCGCCTGTCGACGCATGTGCCGGACATCGCGCCGCCGGCCGGCTTCACCTTCAACCAGTTCCTGATCGACGCCGCGCAGCCGCTGCTCTTCCACTGCGGCCCGCGCGCGCTGTTTCCCACGGTGTCGGCGGCCGTCGCGACGGTGCTGCCGCTGGCGCGGCTGCGCTGGATCACCTTCGGCCATCTGGAGTCCGACGAATGCGGCGCCATGAATGCGTGGCTCGCTGCGGCGCCGCAGGCCACGATCGCGCATGGCGCCATCGGCTGCCTGGTCTCGCTCAACGACCTCGCCGACCGGCCGCCGCGCAGCCTCGCCGACGGCGAGACCATCGACCTCGGCGGCAAGCGCGTCCGCCACATCGACACGCCGCACGTGCCGCACGGCTGGGACGCGCGCCTGCTCTACGAGGAGACGACCGGCACGCTCTTCTGCGGCGACCTCCTGACCCACCTGGGCAACGGCCCGGCCCTGACCGGCGCCGACGTCCTGGCCCCCGCCATCGCCGCCGAAGACGCCTTCCGGTCGACGAGCCTCACCCCCGCCACCGCCCCCACGATCCGCCGCCTCGCCGCCCTCCGACCGAAGACCCTCGCCATCATGCACGGCTCCTCCTTCAACGGCGACACCGCCGCCGCCCTCGAGGCCCTCGCCGACGACTACGCGCGGCGGCTCGAGGAAGCGCGCGCCGCGGCGTGAGGGCCGTCCTCGATCGCTTCCCGGAGGATGGGATCGGCGTGGTGCGTCCTTCGACAAGCTCAGGACGAGGTAGAGTCTTTCTGCCATTAAGACTGCCCCTCATCCTGAGCTTGTCGAAGGACGCACAATCGCCATGCAGGGGAAGGACACCTGACTGCTGACTCCCATTCATTCCCCTCGCTCCCCATATCGGATCAAGAGATCGTCCATCGAGACCCGCCGAGCGTGTTCGCCGATCAATCCGACCTGTTCACAGCGCCGCCCCTGCCTGGGTTCCACCAGGCCGATGCCGTCGTCTCGCCGGCCGAGGAGCAGGCGCTCATCGCCGCGATCGACGCCGCCGCGCTGGCGCCGTTCCGGTTCCATCAGTGGACCGGCAAGCGGCTCACGGCCTCGTTCGGCTGGCGCTACGACTTCGACGATGCGAGCATCCAGCCGGCCGAGCCGTTGCCGGATTGGCTGCTGCCGCTGCGCGCGCGGGCGGCGTCGTTTGCCGGCCTCGATCCGGACGATCTCGTGCAGGCGTCGCTGCTCCGCTACGGTCCCGGCGCCGGCATCGGCTGGCACCGCGACCGGCCGGTGTTCGGCCACGTCCTCGGCATCTCGCTTGGCGCGCAAGCGACGCTGCGGTTCCGCCGCCGCCGGTCCGGCAGTTTCGAGCGCATCGCCGTGCCGCTGGCGCCGCGCTCCCTCTATCACTTGGCCGGCGAGGCGCGCCACCAGTGGGAGCACAGCATCGCGCCCATGCCGGAGGCGACGCGCTGGGCGATCATCTTCCGCACCCTC
The DNA here is from genome assembly GCA_046724215.1 of Pseudomonadota bacterium. Lineage (GTDB taxonomy): Bacteria > Pseudomonadota > Alphaproteobacteria > Dongiales > Dongiaceae > JBKOWC01. The sequence continues at coordinate 7,897 of JBKOWC010000353.1, forward strand.
GCCAAAGACAGATGAGCCGCTTCGCCCATGCGCAGGGCGCGAAGCTGACCAACGCTGCCGTCGGTTGATTTTCCGGCCGCGCGGCGAGAAGTAAGGCCGATGCCGCTCACGCCGTCGGAAATCCGGGTCATTGTCATCGGCGCCATGATGGTGCTGTTCCTGGCCGCGCTCGACCAGACCATCGTCGCCACGGCGCTGCCGCCCATCGCCAACGATCTCGGCAACTTCACGCTGATCTCCTGGGTGGTGACCGCCTATCTCCTCACCTCCACCTGCGCGACGCCGATCGTCGGCAAGCTCAGCGACCTCTATGGCCGGCGCTTGCTGCTCCGCGTCTGCCTGGCGCTGTTCGTCGGCGGTTCGGCGCTGTGCGCGCTGGCGCCCGCCATGGTGCCGCTGATCCTGGCGCGCGCCCTCCAGGGGCTTGGCGGCGGCGGTCTGATGACGATGGCGCAAGCGATCATCGCCGACGTCGTGTCGCCGCGCGAGCGCGGGCGCTATGCCGGCTATTTCTCGATCGTGTGGGGATCGGCGTCGGTGCTCGGGCCGACGCTCGGCGGCCTCATCGCGCAGCACTATGGCTGGCCCTGGATCTTCTGGATCAACCTGCCGGCCGGCCTGGCGGCGCTGCTGGTCGCCGATCACGCGCTGCGCAAGCTGCCGATCCATCACCACCGCTCGGCCATCGACTATGCCGGCATCGCGCTCCTCTCCGGCGCCACGGTGGCGCTGCTGCTGCTGCTCTCGCTGGGCGGCAACCGGCTGCCCTGGACGGCGCCGCCGTCGCTGGCCCTCGGCGTGGCGACGCTCCTTCTCGCCGGCCTCTTCATCCGCAACCAGGCGCGCTCGCCGGAGCCGATCGTGCCGCCGAACTTCGTCAGGGATCGCGTCATCCGGCCGGTGATCGCGGCGATCTTCATTGTCTTCGGCGGCTTCCTCGCGCTCACGGTCCTGACGCCGGTCTACTTTCAGGTCGGCCTCGGAATGTCCGCGAGCGACGCCGGCCTCTTGATGATCCCGCTCATGCTGGGCGGCGTCGTCACCGCGAACGTCTCCGGGCAGAGCACGCGCAAGACCGGCCGTTACAAGCGCCCGCCGCTCATCGGCCTGCCGGTCGCGGTCGCGGCACTGGCGATCGTTGCCGTCTTCGCCGATCGCCTGTCGCCGATCGCCGCGTCCGCCCTGCTCATGCTGGCGGGGCTCGGCGTCGGCCCGATCTTCCCTTGCGCGACGGTGGCGGCGCAGAACGCCGCCACGCGCACGCAGCTCGGCGCGGTCAGCGGCGTGGTCGCCTTCTCCCGCGCCCTCGGCGGGGCCATCAGCGTCGCCGCCGCCTCGGCCCTGGTGCTCGGCCTCGCGGGCGGTGCCCTCGCCTCAACCGGACAGATCACGAGCCTCGAGGATCTGGCGCGCATCGATCTGCCGCCGGAGGCGCGCATTGCCGTCGCCCGCGCGTTCGGATTCATGTTCGGGACGATCGCGGCCGCGCTGGCGATCGGGCTCGCCGTCTTCCTGCGCGTCGAGGACAGGCCGCTCGGCGAGCGGGCGCCGATCGCCGCGACCCCGAGCGCGGAGTAGCGCGCCGCCGGCGTTTGCGTCCTTCTGTCGCAGGCCATCGCCGGCTCGACTGTGACTGACATCACGTCCTGCGCTCGCGTTTCGGCGTAGTAGAGTCGTCCGGTCAGAGTTCGAAGCACGGAGGGGGCGCGATGATTGAGTTGATTGGGATCATTTGCTCGCTGGCGATCTGCATTCTCACCCCGATCGAGGTCAACAAGATCCGCGGCGGCTGGGTGCGCAAGAAATTCGCCGGCGATCGCGCCAGGTTCCTCACCGCCTACCGCGCCCAGCTCAAGATGCTGACGTGGCTCGGCCTCTTCTTCGGCGTGCTGTTCATTGGCCTGGCGTTCCTCGAAACCGAACCCGGCGAGTCGGTCTTCAAACTGATTGCGGCCGTCATCTGGTTTGCCGTCTCCGCCATCACCTTCGTCGGACGCCGCATGCTGGCCGAGGTGCCGGACACCGTCTCGCCCAGCGCCCCGGTCAGCTGAAACTGGGATCGTCGCTGTGCGTCCTTCGACAAGCTCAGGATGAGGTAGGGTCTTTCTGCCATTAAGACTGCCCCTCATCCTGAGCTTGTCGAAGGACGCACGATGCCCATGCAAGCCGGTTCTCAACCGCCCTGTCCCCCGGCCGCGGCAGCCTGCGGGATGTACGCTGTGATCCGCAGGTCGGGCAGGAACTCCGGTATCAGCAGGTAGTGCTGGAAGCGCATCTCGCCGTGGCGCGGCGAGCGGAAGAACGTCACGCCCTCGCCGAGGTCGCTGACGTCGTGGTCCGCCCAGATGCGGCGGAAATCGGCGCTGACGCTGTTGAGTTCCGCGACCAGCGAAGAGAACTCCGCGGCGTCGGCCGCCTGGCCGAAATTCAGTCGGAACTTGGCGACCACCGCGCGCGCGTCCGCCTCCCAGGTCGGCATGGTCCGGCGGTGATAGGTGCGCGCGAACATCAGCCAGAGCACGTTGCGCTCGCGCGGCGGGATCGCCGCGAAGTCGCCGAACATGCGCGTGTTGGCCGCGTTCCAGGCGACCACGTCGAAGCGGCCGTTGCGCGCATAGGCCGGG
>JBKOWC010000159.1:0-7957 GCA_046724215.1 Pseudomonadota bacterium
CCTGGGGATCGGTCGGCAGCGGCTGGGCCGGCGCGGGCGGCGGCGCCGTGCCCTGCAGCGTCTCGCCCGGCGCCACCGGCGTCGCCGTCATGCTGGCGGGCGAGGCGGCTGACGCACCGCCGGCTGTCGCGGCCAGGGCAAGCATTCCGAACATCGGTGCTGTGCAGCGCATCGCAACCTTCCAGTTTGAGGAAGGATATGGACGTCGCGGTGGGGTCGCGCAACGCCGCTCCAATTTTCCAACCGTGATTCCCCCGCGCAAGCGGGGGTCCAGAGCAAGCGACGTGCGGCGGCCCCCGCATCAAGTGCGGGGCAAAGCCCTGGACCCCCGCCTTCGCGGGGGAATCAATTGAGAGTGTGGCGCGAGGGAACTGCCCGGGTCGCGCCGGCAGCGAATCTGTGGTCATCTTCGGCCGGGAAACGCGAGGGGCAGGGCATGCGCATCCTGGTGGTCGGTTCGGGCGGGCGCGAGCATGCGCTCTGCTGGGCGATCGCGGCCTCGCCGCTCTGCGACAAGCTCTATTGCGCGCCGGGGAACGCCGGCATCGCCGAGGAGGCGGAATGCGTCGCCGTCGCCGCCGACGATGTGGCCGCGCTCGTCGAGTTCGCCCGGCGCGAGCGCATCGACTTCGTCGTCGTCGGGCCGGAGGGGCCGCTGGTGCTGGGGCTGATCGACCGGCTGGGCGAGGCGGGCATCAAGGCGTTCGGGCCGAGCGCTTCGGCGGCGGCGCTCGAGGGGTCCAAGGCCTTCATGAAGGACCTCTGCGCCAAGCACGGAATCCCGACGGCGGCCTATGGCCGCTTCACCGACGCGGGCAGGGCGAAGGCCTTCATCCGCACCCGCGGCGCGCCCATCGTCGTGAAGGCGGACGGCCTCGCCGCCGGCAAGGGCGTCATCATCGCGGCGAGCGTGGCCGAGGCCGAGGCGGCCGTCGATGCCATGCTCACCGCCCGGCAATTCGGCGCCGCCGGCGGCGAGGTCGTCGTCGAAGAATTCATGCAGGGCGAGGAGGCGAGCTTCTTCGCGCTCACCGACGGCATGCACGCGCTGCCGCTCGCCGCGGCGCAGGACCACAAGCGCGCCCATGACGGCGACCGCGGGCCTAACACCGGGGGCATGGGCGCCTATTCGCCGGCACCCGCCGTGACCGACGCCGTCGCGGCCGACGTCATGGCCCGCATCATCCGGCCGACCATCGCCGCCATGGCGGCGGAGGGGCGGCCGTTCAAGGGCGTTCTCTATGCCGGGCTGATGCTGACGGCGGATGGGCCGAAGCTCCTCGAATACAACGTGCGCTTCGGCGACCCCGAATGCCAGGTGCTGTGCGTGCGGCTGATGTCCGACCTGCTGCCGGCGCTGATCGCCTCCCATGACGGACAACTCGGCAATTTCCATCTGCGCTGGCACGACAAGGCGGCGCTCACGGTCGTCATGGCGGCGAAGGGCTATCCCGAGGCCTACCGGAAGGGGACGGAGATCCGCGGCCTCGAGCAGGCGGCGGCCCTGCCCGACGTCACGATCTTCCACGCCGGCACGAAGCGTGGCGACGACGGCCGCCTCCTCGCCAACGGCGGCCGCGTGCTCAACGTCACCGCTATCGGTCAGACCATCGCCGAGGCGAAAGGACGCGCCTACGCGGCCATCGACCTTGTCGACTGGCCCGACGGCTTCTGCCGCCGCGACATCGGCTGGCGGGCGGTGGGAAAGTGAAGCCGCTTGCGTACCCTCACCCTGTCCCTTTCCCGCTTCGCGGGAGAGGGACGCTGTTGAGGCGCCCGTCTCTGCCCCCTCTACCGCGAAGCGGGAGAGGGCAGGGGTGAGGGTGCGTGGCGACGTTATGACTCTGACCCTATAAGTGTGGAGGCGCCGTCATGACCAAGCTCTCCCCGCAAGCCCGTGAGAAGCTGAAGGGCGTCAGCACGGCGACGTTGACGACCTGTCTGTTCAAGCGGGGCTTGCGCAACCAGTTCCTGCAGAACGTGCATCGGCTCAATCCGCAGGCGGGGCCGATGGTGGGGGAGGCGTTCACGCTGCGCAACATTCCGGCGCGCGAGGATCTCGATCAGCTCAGCGTCTACCAGGACCGGAGCCATCCGCAGCGCAGGGCGATCGAGGAATGCCCGCCGGGGGCGGTGCTCGTGATCGACAGCCGGCGCGACGCGCGTGCCGCTTCGGCCGGCGGCATCCTGGTGTCGCGGCTGATGCGGCGTGGCGTCGCCGGCGTGGTCACCGACGGCGGCTTCCGCGATTCGCCGGAGATCGCAGGGCTCGCCATTCCCGCCTACCACAGCCGGCCGTCGGCGCCGACCAGCCTGACGCGGCATCACTGCATCGACATGAACCTGCCGATCGGCTGCGGCGACGTGGCGGTGTTCCCGGGCGATGTCGTCGTCGGCGACGCCGAGGGCGTCGTCGTCATCCCGGCGCACTTGGCCGACGAGATCGCCGCCGAGGCGGCGGAGATGACGGTGTTCGAGGACTTCGTGACGGAGCAGGTGCTGGCCGGCCGCTCGATCCTCGGCCTCTATCCGCCGACCGATCCGCAGACGCTGACGGACTTTGCGGCGTGGCGCCGGGCAAAAGGACGTTAGCGATTACCAGAATATTGCAGTGCACAATATCATATTGCGCTGCAGCATAACGCGACCTATATAGCGCTCTCCCGGTCGACCCCGGCTTTCCGAGCCAATTCCGCGCCCGGACAGTAGCGCGATGGAGAGCCAACCATGCGTATCCTACTTTGCGCCCTCGTCCTGATGCTCGGCGGGACGGCGGGGGCGAGCGCCGGAAGCCTGCAGCCGAGCCACAGCCAGAGCGTCGTTCTCGGCGGCGTCCGCGGCAATGCCTACTACACGGTCGAGGGGGATGGCGCCTACCGCGTCGTCATCACGGTCGCGGCCGACGAGACCGCGTCGCCGATCCGCTTCGTCGCCCTGCTGGCGCCCAACCAGAAGGTGACCCTGGCCGTCCCCGGCGCGGCCGGGGGCCAGGGCGCGCTGCTCGAGATCCTCCGCCAGGGCGACGACGTCGTGGTGACGCCGCCGCATCTCGCGACCGATTGACGCCATCCGGCCGCCGATGGCGGCTGAAATCGGGGTCATAGTCGATCCGATGGCGGGCGACGGCCGCCGCGACTCCCGGTCGAGTCGGGGAGATTGCGGGATGGCCGCCGCTTCCCTTAGGATCAGCGCCGTGCGCGCCCTGCGAACCAATCGACGGCGACATAGACCCGGCCGGCAGCAGCGCTGGACGGCATGGCTGCTCGTCGCCGCGCTATTGTTCGAGCTGCCGTCAGGCGCCGCCGTGGCGATGCGCATGTGGTGGGACTACGGACCGATGCAGGCGGCGGAGGTCCCCTGTCCCGAACATGGCGGCGCCGCCGGCCACAATCCCGGCCACGCCACACACGACCACCAGCAGTGCCTGCTCTGCAACATCGGGCTGGGGACGGGCACCTTGCCGGTCGTCGCGCTGTTGCCGACGCCGGTCGCCGCACCGGTGGCGTCGGTATCGACGCCGCAACCGCCGGCGGTGCGCAAGGACATCCGCGCCGCCGCGCCCCGCGGTCCGCCGCGTCTCGCGTGAAACGGCCGGGCCCCGAGCCTGGCCGAAGGTCCGCCTCGCGCGGGCCGATCGCATCATGCTTTCACGACAGACCGCCGGTCGCGCGGGCTATCGCGCGATCGCGCCGAGACTCCGGAGGACATCATGAATCGCCTGCTCGCTTGTTCGTTCGCCGCCGCGCTGTCGCTGGCCAATGCCGGCGCCGCCTTTGCACACGCCGACCTCGCCAGCGCCGTCCCGGCGGTCGGCGCCACGGTGCAGACCGCGCCGACCGAGGTCGCCATCACCTTCACCGAGGAGGTGGCGCCGAAGTTTTCGGGTATCCAGGTGCTCGACGCCAAGGGAACGCGGGTCGATCAAGGTGAAGCCCACACCGCCCCCGACAATGCCAAGCTTCTGAGCGTCGGCCTCAAGGCACTGACGCCCGGCATGTACAAGGTGGTGTGGCATGCCATGGCGGCCGACGATTCCCACAAAACCAAGGGCACCTTCGCCTTCACCTACAAGCCCTGACCATGGACGGGGCCGAACTGGCCCTGACGGCGGCGCGCGGCGTGCACCTGGCCGCCGCGCTCGCCGGCTTCGGCATCGCCGTGTTCGGGAACGTGGTCGCGCCGCCGCTGCTGTGGGAGGCGGAGTCCGCGGCGCGCGCCCGCTTCGAGGCCGGGGCCCGGCGCCTCTACCGCGTCGCCATCCTCGTTGCGATGGCGGCGGGCCTCGTCTGGCTGGTCGGCACGGCGGCCTATGCCGCCGAGGCGGACAGCCTGGCCGCCGCGGCCGGCGCCGTCTGGCCGATGCTGACGGACACGCCGTTCGGCCGCGACCTCGGCATGCGCCTGGTCCTGCTGGCGGGTGCCGGGCTGGTGCTCGGCGACGGTGCGAGCGGCTGGCAACGGACGGCGTCGGCATCGGCCGTCGCCGCCGCCGTGCTGCTGCAGGCATGGGGGGCACACGCCGCGGCCGCGTCCGGCATCGACCGCGTGATCCTGCTCGGCGCCGAGTCGCTGCATCTGCTGGCGGCCGGCGCCTGGCTCGGCTCCCTGCCGGTCCTCTTCATGCTCGTCGGGCTGCTGCCGCCGGACCTCGGGGCGCGGGCCCTGCGCCGGTTTTCGCCATTCGGCCTGTTCTGCGTCACGGTCATCGCCGTGTCCGCTTTGGCGCAGGGATGGCTTCTGATCGGCAGCTTGCCGGCAGTGTTCGGCACCGACTACGGCCGCGTTGCGCTGCTGAAGTTCGCTCTGTTCCTGGCGATGCTGACGCTTGCCGCCACCAACCGCTTCCACCATGCGCCGGTGCTGAGCGGCAACCCGGGTCCGGCGGCCACGCGACGGCTGCGACGCTGTGTCGGTCTCGAACTGGCGCTCGGCGTCGCCGTGGTGTTCGCGGCGGCGCTCCTGGCCGGCCTGCCGCCGGCGGTGGAGACTGGGCAGTAAACACGCTGCCGGGGGGTGGGGGCGCATCGCACGCCCGCCACAAGATCTAGTGGCATCCTCGTTCGCGAATAATATCCCTCTGCTGCCTCCGCGGCGGCGGAAATATAGTTAAATGTTGCAATTTCAGTCGATTGGAGTATCTTATTGAAGTTATTTGGAGATCGGGGGCGGCTTCCCATGGAGCCATATCCGCCAGGGTCCGGCGCGGCGCCGCAGGGTCGTGAAGTGCAGCGCCGCATCGACCGTCGAGGAATAATTTCCGCGCTCGGCGCCGCCGTTTTCGCGAGCGCTTTCAGCGGCGCGCTGCGGTCCGCGGCCGCCTCGACACTGTTGGCGAATTCGGCGTCCAAGAAGGTCCGCCCGAAGGGCGCCCCCAATCCCGTCGTCGTCATCGACGCCGGCCATGGCGGCCGCGACCCCGGCACGATCAGCGTCTCCGACGTGCAGGAAAAAAATCTCGTGCTGGCGATGGCCGCCGAGCTGCGCCGCCAGCTGGCGGCGACGGGCCGCTACGACACGGCGTTGACGCGCGACAGCGACGTCTTCGTTCCGTTGCAGCAGCGGGTCGACATCGCGCGGCGCGCCCGCGGCAATCTCCTCATCTCGCTCCACGCCGACGCCATCGACCATCCGGACACGCGCGGCGCCTCGGTGTACACGCTCTCCGACCGGGCATCGGACGCGATCGCCGCGGCGCTCGCGGAAAAGGAGAACGTCGTCGATACGGTCGCCGGCGTCGACCTCAACAGCTACAGCCCGGACGTGCGGAACATCCTGGTGGACCTCGCCAAGCGCGACACCGAGCGGCAGTCGGCGAGCTTCGTCTCGCAGCTGCTCCCGCGCCTGCAGCAGGAGACGCGGATGCTCGACGGCAGCCACCGGTCGGCCAACTTCGCGGTGCTGCGGGCGCCCGACGTTCCCTCCGTGCTGATCGAGCTCGGCTATCTCTCCAATCGCGAGGACGACCTGCTGCTGAAGCAGGCGTCCCACCGCAAACATCTGACGCGCGCGATGGTGGCGGCCGTCGACGCCTTCTTCGAACACGCGCCGGCCGCCGCCTGAGGCGGCCGTAGCGGGACATTCCGCCGCATGGCGTCACCGGACGGCCTGTGGTTCGCTCGCCGATCCGTTTCATCCCTGGGGGAGGTAGCGATGCGTTCTCTGCTCCTGGCATCGGCCGCGATCGTCTTCGCTCTGGTTGGTGCGTCCAAGGCCTCGGCCTGGGAGACGCAGACCGTGAACGATACCAATGCCGACGGCAGCTCGCCCTATGCCGACTACGATGATGCGCTGCAGGATTCCGCCGATCGCGGCGGCGGCATGCCGGCCTATCGCTTCGACACGCCGCGCTTCGGGACCGCCCGCCCGGAAACCGCCGACCACGGCAGCAACGCCTGGACCGCCGAGCGCAAGCGCCTGGTCTTCGGCCCGTTCAACGACAACGTCTACGCCGAGCCGAGCGCGCAGCAGTAGACGCTGACGTACTCTTCCTGATTCCCCCGCGAAAGCGAGGGGTCCAGGGCAAGCGACGTGTGGCGGGCTCCTGGACCCCCGCTTTCGCGGGGGAATCATCTTCAGTAGATAGGCCTATGCGTTACTCGCCGGGTTGCGGCACGGCGGCGGTGCCGCGCGCGCGATGGCCGCTGATCTCGGCGCCGGCGTCGGCGGGGAGCGGCACGAAGATCAGCGTCGACAACGCCGAGATCAGGGCGAGCGCGAAGAAGGCGGGCGCGAAGTCGGCGGCGGCGACGTGGGTGTCGCCGCGCGCCGTCACCATCAGGTGGAGCAGCAAGGCGCCGGTGCCGACGCCGACCGAGAGCGACAGCTGCTGCTGCATGCTGGCGAAGCTGGTCGCCTGGCTCATGCGCTCGCGCGGCATCTCCGCATAGATCAGCGTGTTGACGGAGGTGAACTGGAGCGAGCGGAAGAAGCCGCTGACGATCAGCAGCGTCAGGATCGCCCAGTGCGGCGTCGTCGGCTGGAACAGGCCGTAGGCGCCGAGGAAGCCGGCGCTGACGAGGCCGTTGACGATGAGCACGCGGCGGAAGCCGAAGAAACGGATGATCCGCGACGCCGTGGTCTTCATGAAGAGCGCGCCCATCGCCGTGGCGAAGGTCAGCAGGCCCGAATGGAACGGGCTGAGGCCGAAGCCCAGCTGCAGCATGAGCGGCAGCAGGAACGGCGTGGCGCCGATGCCCATCCGGAAGAGGAAGCCGCCGACGACGCTGGCGCGGAAGGTCTGCAGGCGCAGCAGCGAGAGGTCGAGCACCGGATGCGGCCACCGGCGCGCATGCGCGACGTAGAGCATCACCATCACGGCTCCGACGGCGAACAGGATCAGCACGACCTCGGTCGGCACGAACCCGCGCCCGGCGGTCTCGAAGCCGATGACGAGACCGGTGAGCCCGAGGCCGGAGAGGACGAAGCCGAGCCAGTCGAAGCGCGGCGGCCGCGCCTCGCGGACGTTCTCGATGAAGAGGGTCACGAGCACGACGCCGAGCAGGCCGATCGGGATATTGATCCAGAAGATCCAGCGCCAGTTGAGGTAGGTGGTGATGAAGCCGCCGAGCGGCGGCCCTAGCATCGGCCCGATCAGTGCCGGCACCGTCAGATAGGCCATGGCGCGCACCAGCTCGCTCTTCGACACCGAGCGGAGCAGCACGAGGCGGCCGACCGGCACCATCATGGCGCCGCCGAGGCCCTGGAAGGCGCGCGCCAGGACCAGCGCCGGCAGCGAGCTGCTGAAGCCGCACAGGATCGAGCCGGCCATGAAGATCACGATCGCCGCGCGGAACACCTGGCGGGCGCCGAAGCGGTCCGCCACCCAGCCGCTGATCGGGATGAACACCGCCAGGCTGAAGAGGTAGGCGGTCAGCGCCAGGTTGAGGTGGAGCGGGTTCGCGTCGAGCGAACGGGCGATCGCCGGCAGCGCCGTCGACAGCACGGTCGAATCGAGATT
>JBKOWC010000195.1:0-5803 GCA_046724215.1 Pseudomonadota bacterium
GCAGATTCGCCAGCGCCCGTCCCCGCTGCTCTTCCGACGGCGGATCGCTCACGTCGACCCAGACGGCGCCGTCGACGACCTTGGTCGGATAGGTGCGCAGGCGGTCGCCCCGCAGGAGGTTGTCGCCCGAGCGCAGGTCGAACTTCCAACCGTGCCAGTTGCAGGTGAGCACGCAAGTCTCGTCGAGCGTGCCCTCGCGCAGAGGATAGCCCTCATGCGGGCAGCGGTTGTTGCAGGCGTAGATGCCGTCGCCCGCGGCGAACAGCGCGATCTGCTTGCCGCCGAGCTTGGCGACGGCCTTGCCGTCGCGCCGCAGCCGATCGAGGGAAATGGCCGAGGTCCAGGTCATGCCGCCCTCCTCTCCCGCCGACGGCCTGCCACTCGCCTGCCGGCGGCCGCCTAATTTGAGAAGCTACAGCTTTCTAAATTCACTCCCGATCCGCGAATATGTCAAGCGATAGATTGCCAAATCATCTTGACCCGCCGGCGCCCGCATTCGAGTGTAGCGCCATGAGCGAAGGCAATGTCGAGCGAATCCTGTTCCTGCTCAAGACGCGAGGGCCGAGCACGGCGGCGGCGCTGGCCAAGGCCTTGCGCATCACGGCGATGGGGGCGCGCCAGCATCTGGCGCGGCTGGCCGGTGAAGGGCTGGTGAGCCATGCCGACGAGCGGCTCTCCGTCGGCCGGCCGAAGCGATATTGGCGGCTCACGGACAAGGCGCAGGCGCGCTTTCCCGACAGCCACGCGCAGATGACCGTCGAGATCCTGGGGTCGGTGCGCAAGGTCTTCGGCGAGGCCGGTCTCGACCGCCTGATCGCGCAGCGCGAGCGCGAGACGCTGGCCCGCTATGGCGACGCCATGAAGGGCGCTCGCGGTGTAGCGGAGCGCGTTCGCCGCCTGGCGGCCCTGCGCAGCGAGGAAGGTTACATGGCGGAGTGCACCGCGCAGGCGGACGGCAGCCTGCTGCTGGTCGAGAACCACTGTCCCGTCTGCGCGGCGGCGCGCAGCTGCCAGGGGCTCTGCCGGTCGGAGCTCGAGGTCTTCCGCGCGGTGCTGGCGGGCGCGTCGGTCGAGCGCACCGATCACATCCTGGCCGGCGCCCGCCGCTGCGCCTATCGGATCGCCACGGGAAAGGGGCGCGGGTAGCCGCCTCTCCCTCTTGCGAAGGGGGAGAGGACGGGCGACGGGGTCCGCGCCGCCGCTTCGCTGTGGACCTGGATTCGCTGATCTCGCCATATCGACCGTCATCATCAGTTGTGCCTGATACGACCACCCCCTCGCTCACCGCGTGGGGACGGGCGGTGCTTGCGATCGGCGTTGTGCGAATGACTTCCAGGACGCCTTCGAGATTGGCGATCACGTCATCGTTGCGGAAGCGGATGACCCGGAAACCGGCGGCTCGATGTGTGATTGACGCCGGATGTCGTACTCGACCGTTGCTTCGTGGCTCCAGCCGTCGAGTTCGATGACCAGCCTTTGTTCGATGCAGACGAAGTCGGCAAAACACGGGCCGATCGGATGTTGGCGGCGAAACTTCAATTCATCCAGCTTGCGATTGCAGAGCTGGCCCCAGAGGAGGCGCTCAGGCGGCGTCGCCTTGCGGCGGAACAGGCGCGCTCGGTCGACGTCTTTTTCGGCCGCATAGCGCGTCAGAACAGGCCCTCCACCTGGCCTTGCTTGTTGACGAAGATGTTGTTGGCGGCGGGGATCTTGGGGAGGCCGGGCATGGTCATGATCTCGCCGCAGATGACGACCAGGAACTCGGCGCCGGCGGAGAGCTTGATCTCGCGGATCGGCACGACGTGGTTCGAGGGCGCGCCCTTCAGGTTGGGATCGGTCGAGAAGCTGTACTGCGTCTTCGCCATGCAGATCGGGAAGTGGCCGAAGCCGGCCTTCTGGATCTCGGCGAACTGGTCGCGAATCTTCTTGTCGGCGATGATGCCCTGGGCGCCGTAGAGGCGCTGCGCGATGGTGCGCACCTTCTCCCAGAGCGGCATGTCGTCCGGATAGAGGTAGCGGAAGTTGGCCGTGCCGCCTTCCGCCAGACTGACGACCTTCTGTGCCAGTTTCTCGGTGCCGGCGCTGCCGTCGGCCCAATGGGTGCACTCGATGGCTTCGGTGCCGAGCTCGGCACAGGCCTGGCGCAATGCGGCAAGCTCGGCGTCGGTGTCGGCCGAAAAGCGGTTGATGGCGACGACCGCAGGCACGCCGAAGCTCTGCACGTTCTCGATGTGCCGCGCGATATTGGCGATGCCCTTCTTGAGGGCCTCGATGTTTTCCTTGCCGAGGTCCTCCTTGGCCACGCCGCCATGCATCTTGAGGGCGCGGATCGTCGCGACGATCACCGCGGCGCTCGGTTTCAACCCGGCCTTGCGGCACTTGATGTCGAAGAACTTCTCGGCGCCGAGGTCGGCGCCGAAGCCGGCCTCGGTCACGACGTAGTCGGCGAGCTTGAGGGCGCTGCGCGTGGCGATCACCGAATTGCAGCCATGGGCGATGTTGGCGAAGGGACCGCCATGGATGAAGGCGGGGTTGTTCTCCAGCGTCTGCACCAGGTTCGGCTGCAAGGCGTCCTTCAGCAGGACGGTCATCGGGCCTTCGGCCTTGAGGTCGCGGGCATGCACCGGCTTGCGGTCGCGCGTATAGGCGACGACGATGTTGGCGAGGCGGCGCGTCAGGTCCTCCAGGTCGGTCGAGAGACAGAAGATGGCCATGACCTCCGACGCGACGGTGATGTCGAACCCGTCTTCGCGCGGGAAGCCGTTGGAGACGCCGCCGAGGGACGACACGATGCTGCGGAGCGCCCGGTCGTTCATGTCCATGACGCGGCGCCAGGCGATGCGGCGCTCGTCGATGTGGAGCTCGTTGCCCCAGTAGTAGTGGTTGTCGATGAGGGCGGCGAGCAGGTTGTTGGCCGTGCCGATGGCGTGGAAGTCGCCGGTGAAGTGGAGGTTGATGTCCTCCATGGGCACGACCTGGGCATAGCCGCCGCCGGCGGCGCCGCCCTTGACGCCGAAGCAGGGGCCGAGGCTGGGCTCGCGCAGGCAGATGATCGCCTTCTTCCCGATGCGGTTGAGGCCGTCGCCGAGGCCGACGGTCGTGGTGGTCTTGCCCTCGCCCGCCGGCGTCGGCGTGATGGCGGTGACCAGGACCAGCTTGCCGTCGGAGCGCGATTTCAGGCCGTCGATGAAGTCGGCCGCCACCTTGGCCTTGTGCGGGCCGTAACGGTAGAGGTGCCTGTCCTCGATGCCGATCTTGGCCGCCACCTGCTCGATCGGCAGCATCTTGGCGGCGCGGGCAATCTCGATGTCGCTTCCGACTTTCTTGGCCATGTCCTTGATCTCTTCGCGATCCATTGGAGTCCGGTGCAATGTAGGGGCGACCGGCCGGTCGCCCCTACAGGAAAATTCGCCGCGGCAATTTACCGGTTTGCACCGGTGCAAATGGTCCGACTGCGACCGGAAATAGCGCGCGTTCGATGGCTCCGCCGCGTCAGCAATCCAGCGTGCGGTCGAGCTCCCACTGCGTGAGGTGGCGGCAGTAGCTGTTCCAATCGTCCATGCGCAGCTTGATGTAGCTGTCGATGACCTCGTCCCCGAAGGCCCCGCGCAAGACCTTGCTCCGGTCGGTGGCGCGCAGCGCGTCGAGCAGGTTGAGCGGCAGCTTCTTCGCGTTCTTCACCGTGTGGCCCTCGGTGTACATGTTGATGTCCAGGCGCTTGCCGGGGTCGCGGTCGTGGGCGACGCCGTCAAGCCCGGCCGCGAGGACGCCGGCCTGGATGAGGTAGGGATTGGCGGCGCCGTCCATCAGGCGCAGCTCGAACCGCCCGGCATCGGGGATGCGCACCATGTGCGTGCGGTTGTTGCCGCCATAGGTGATCGTGTTCGGGGCCCAGGTGGCGCCTGAGGTCGTGCGTGGGGCGTTGATGCGCTTGTAGCTGTTGACGGTCGGGTTGAAGAACGAACAGAGCGCCTCGGCACTGTAGAGGACGCCGCCGAGGAAGCTGTAGGCCAGCTTCGAGAGGCCGAGCTCGCCCTTGGCGTCGTGGAACAGGTTGTTCTTCCCGCTCTTGTCCCACACGGACACATGGGCGTGGCAGCCGTTGCCGGTCAGGTTGAGGAACGGCTTCGGCATGAAGCTGGCGCGCAGGCCGTGCTTCTCGGCGATCGACTTCACCATGTACTTGAAGAAGGCATGCCTGTCGGCGGTACGCAGGCAGTCATCGTATTCCCAGTTCATCTCGAACTGGCCGTTCGCGTCCTCGTGGTCGTTCTGATAGGGCTTCCAGCCCAGCGCCAGCATGCTGTCGCAGATCTCGGTGATCACGTGATAGCGGCGCATCAGCGCCTGCTGGTCGTAGCAGGGCTTCTCCTGAAGATCGCCATCGTCGCTGATCGACTTGCCGTCGGCCGCCAGCAGGAAGTACTCGCACTCGACGCCTGACTTCATGCGGTAGCCCTGCTTGGCGGCGGCCGCGATCTGGTTCTTCAGGATCTTGCGCGGATAGGCTTCGACCTCCTTACCGTCCATGATGAGGTCGCTCGCGAGCCAGCCGACCTCGGGCTTCCAGGGCAGCTGGATGAGGCTGTCGGGATCGGGCTTGGCGAAGAGGTCGGGATCGGCGGGCGTCATGTCGAGCCAGGTGGCGAAGCCGGCGAAGCCGGCGCCGTCACGCTGCATGGCGCCGATCGCCGGGGCCGGCACCAGCTTGGCGCGCAGGCCGCCGAAGAGATCGACGTAGCTGATGAGGAAATACTTGATCTTCCGCTCTTTGGCGGCTTTCTCGAGATCGGTAGCCATGATTGCCCCCTGTTGGTCGTTGTGTAGGGGCGACCGGCAGGTCGCCCGTTCCCATGCGGGCGACCTGCCGATCGCCCCTACAAGGTTTCGCGTTTCAATACCGTGAATTCTGCCCTGGAATCCAATCCGTTCCGGCGAGCGGCACCTTCGCCATGGCGGCGGCCTCCACGGTGAGCGCGACGAGATCGTCCGGTTCGAGGTTGTGGACGTGGCTCTTGCCGCAGGCACGGGCCAGGGTCTGCGCCTCCAGCGTCATCACCGTGAGGTAGTTCTTCAGCCAGCGGGCCCCCTGCTCCGGCTTCAGCCGCTCCTGCAGCTCCGGAATCTGCGTGGTGACGCCGACCGGGCATTTGCCGGTGTGGCAGTGATGGCAGAAGCCGGGCTCGGTGCCGAGCGCGTGATAGTCCTCGACGTAGATCGGCCGGTTGCAGCCGAGCGCCACCATGGCGGCGACGCCGATCGATACCGCGTCGGCGCCGAGGGCCAGGGCCTTGGCGACATCGGCGCCACTGCGGATGCCGCCGGACACGATCAGCTGCACCTTGCGGTGCATGTCGAGCTCCTGCAGCGCCTCGACGGCAAGACGCACGGCCGGCAGCGTCGGAATCCCGGCATGCTCGATGAAGACATCCTGGGTCGCGGCGGTGCCGCCCTGCATGCCGTCGACGACGACGGCGTCGGCGCCGGCCTTCACCGCCAGGGCCACGTCGTAGCGGGTGCGGGTGGCGCCGACCTTCACATAGATCGGCTTCTCCCAATCGGTGATCTCGCGGATCTCCTGGATCTTGATGGTGAGATCGTCGGGGCCCGTCCAGTCGGGATGCCGGCAGGCGCTGCGCTGGTCGATGCCAACCGGCAGCGTACGCATCTTCGCCACGCGCTCCGTGATCTTCATGCCCAGCAGCATGCCGCCGCCACCCGGCTTGGCACCCTGGCCGACGACCACTTCGATGGCGTCGGCGCGACGCAGATCGTCCGGGTTCATGCCGTAGCGGGACGGCAG
>JBKOWC010000203.1:0-15831 GCA_046724215.1 Pseudomonadota bacterium
GTGCAGGGCCGCATCCTACGCCTCGGACCGCCTTGGGCCGATCAGTGATTCTCGTTAGATATCAGACAATTACGCTTCGTCTTTCAGAGAAATCCCGCGACCCCAAAAGAAATAGGCAAGCCCCGGAACGAGGCTTGCCCCAATCATCTCTTCTTTGTTCTTGCCTTAGAGGTGCCTCGGAGATTGGCTCCGAGGGCGCTTCCCTCGCTGCGTTCTTCCCTGAACCTGGGCCGAGAGCGATTGCTCGCTCGTCACCCTTGCTTGTTGGCAGAGCGAGTATACGCAGTTCCGTTCGAAAAGCCACTCAAAAGATTAAGCAATCGGTCGATTCCTGACGTGAAATGTTAGCATCGGTCCGGATCGAGCATTCGGCCGCCGGAAACGGCCCGTTAAACCCATGGTTGCATCCTCGGTCGATCCGATCAATCCGCAGGCCTGCTTGCCTGCAACCGGCGATTGAGAAATGAACTGGATCCGCTATCGTACCGGACGCGCCAGAACGATCGCCGTGGCGTTGCTTCTGCTGGCGCCGCTTCTTGCCGGCGAGGGCGCCGCCGGCGAGCACACGATCAAGATCACCCGCCACGATTGCGACCAGCTCGTCGACTATGTGCAAGGGCCCGATGTGGCGTACCAGCCGGGAGTCGATGTCGATGGCCGGCCTGTGGCACCGGCCGATCTGGATGGCGGCTGGCAGGTCAGACTGCCTGAGGTGATCTCCATCGACATCACGCGCGACCGGCTCGAGAGCTTCGGCCTCTCGCCGCAGTCACCATTGTTCCAGGCAGAGGCGTTCATCGGCGTCGTGGACATCGACCTCGCGAACGGCCACGTCCGCTTCAACGGCGCCGACCTCAGCGACCCCGAGACGCAGGCCCTGGCCGCCTTCTGCCGCGAGTCCGGCCAGCGGCCTTAGCCCCGATCCACGGCGGCGCCGGCCATGGACAGCGCCGCGGCCATTGCCTACAGTCCGCCCCCGTTTCGCCGCGACCGGACGCCGGTCAGCCTGACGAGGGAGACGCATGCGCCTTTCCGCCTACTTCATGCCGACGCTGAAGGAGAATCCCACCGAGGCGCAGATCGTCTCGCACCGGCTGATGCTGCGCGCCGGCATGATCCGCCAGGCGAGCGCCGGCATCTACTCCTGGTTGCCCCTGGGTTTTCGCGTGCTCAAGCGCATCGAGCAGATCGTGCGCGAGGAGCAGGACCGCGCCGGCTGCCAGGAGGTGCTGATGCCGACGATCCAGTCGGCGGACCTGTGGAAGAAATCGGGGCGATATGACGACTACGGCAAGGAGATGCTCCGCATCCTCGACCGCCACGACCGCGAGATGCTCTACGGTCCGACGAACGAAGAACTGATCACCGACATCTTCGCCGCCTCCGTGCGCAGCTACAAGGAGCTGCCGCGGATGCTGTACCACATCCAGTGGAAGTTCCGCGACGAAGTGCGGCCGCGTTTTGGCGTCATGCGCGGGCGCGAGTTCCTGATGAAGGACGCCTACAGCTTCGACCTCGACTTCGCCGGCGCCAAGCGTGCCTACAACAAGTTCTTCGTCGCTTACCTGCGCACCTTCGCGCGCATTGGCCTGAAGGCCATTCCGATGGCCGCCGAGTCCGGTCCGATCGGCGGCGACATGAGCCACGAGTTCATCATCCTGGCCGAGACCGGCGAGAGCGCCGTCTACTGCCACAAGGATTACACCGGCTTCGACGTGCTCGGGCGCGATATCGACTATGAGGGCGACCTCGAGCCGATCGTGCAGCATTGGACCAGTCTCTACGCGGCGACCGACGACAAACACGATGTCGCGCGTTTCGAGCAGATCCCGCCGGGCCAGCGCGTCGCCACCCGCGGCATCGAGGTCGGCCATATCTTCTATTTCGGCACCAAATACTCCAAGCCGCTGAACGCCGTCGTCTCGACTCCCAGCGGCGAGCAGGTGCCCGTGCACAGTGGCTCCTACGGCATCGGCGTGTCGCGGCTCGTCGGCGCCGTGATCGAGGCCAGCCACGACGACGCCGGCATCATCTGGCCGGATCCGGTGGCGCCCTTCAGGGTCGGCCTCATCAACCTGAAGGCGGGCGATAGCGCCTGCACGCAGGCCTGCGATGCCATCTACGGGAAGCTGCGTGGCGCTGGCGTCGAGGTCCTCTACGACGATCGCGACGAGCGCGCCGGGGCCAAGTTCGCCGAGATGGATCTCATCGGGCTGCCCTGGCAGCTGATCGTCGGTCCGCGCGGCGTTGCCGCCGGGCAGGTCGAGCTGAAGCGCCGTGCCACCGGCGAGCGCCAGGAACTCTCGATTGACTCGGCGTTGGCCAAGCTCCTGGCGTAGCCCCCGGGAGCGCAAGCGCGCGCGATGATGATTCCTGCCTCCGAACGCCTGGTCGCCTTCCGCTATCTGCGGTCGCGGCGTCGCGAAGGCCTGATCTCCGTCATCGCCGGGTTCTCGCTGCTCGGCATCTGCCTCGGCGTCGCGACGCTGATCATCGTCCTGTCCGTCATGAACGGCTTCCGCGCCGAGATCCTGAATACGATCCTCGGTGTCAACGGCCACCTCGGCCTGTCCGCGTCCGGGCAGAACATCGAAGACTTCGATGGCGTCGCGGCCAAGATCCGGGCCGTGCCGGGCGTCACGGCGGTGCTGCCGACCATCGACGGCGAGGTGATGGCGACGGCGTCCCACTACGCCGCCGGCGCCTTCGTTCACGCGATGCGGGGCAGCGATCTCGCGAAGGTCAAGCTCGTGTCGGGGCACATCAAGAGCGGCGACCTCCACGATTTCGCCGGCACCGACGTCGTTGTCCTCGGGTCGCGGCTAGCCGAGAACCTGCACGTCGGCGTCGGCGACGCCGTTACGCTGATCATGGCGAAGACGAGCTGCACCGTCATCGGCTGCGTTCCCCGCGCCAAGACGTACGACGTCGTCGCGATCTTCGAGGTCGGCATGAACCTCTTCGACGAGCGCTGGGTGTACATGCCGCTCGAGGCGGGACAGCTGCTCTTCCAGGCCAAGGACGCGGCGACGGGCTTCCTGGTCGACATCGGCAATCTCGACGACTCCGCGCGTATCGGCACCCAGGTCTATGAGGCCGCCGGGCCGAGGGTCATCGTCACTGACTGGCAGCACTCCGGCACCGGTTTCTTCGAGTGGCTCCAGGTGCAGCGCACGATGCTGCTGACCATGTTCGGGCTGATCACCCTTGTCGCCGCGCTCAACGTCATTTCCGGCCAGGTGCTGATGGTCCGCGACAAGACCCGCGAGATCGCCATTCTGCGCACGATGGGCGCGACGAAGGGAGCGATCCTGCGCATCTTCCTGATGAGCGGCTTCAGCATCGGCGTCGTCGGCACCGCGGCTGGCGTGGTCCTCGGGCTCGTCGTCTGCGACCGCATCGAGGCGATCCGGCGCGGCCTCGAGCATCTTTTTCACGTCAAGCTGTTTCCCGAGGACGTCTACTACCTGTCGCGCATGCCGGCCCAGGTGGCCGTCTCCGACGTCGTCGGCGTCGTCCTGTTCGCGCTCGTCCTGGCGCTGCTTGCCACGAGCCTGCCGGCGTGGCGTGGTGCCCGCCTCGATCCGGTGGAGGCCCTGCGCTATGAGTGACCGTCGCTCGGGGGTGTTCTCCGCCGTCGAGTGTCTCGTCGCCCTGCGCTACCTGCAGTCCCGGCGGCGCGGTCGGGGGCCGTCCTTTACCGCTCTGGTCTCGCTGCTCGGCATCGCGCTCGGGGTCGGCGTGCTCATTCTCGTCATGTCCGGAATGAACGGGCTGCGCCATGACCTGCTGGCGCGCATCCTCGGGGTGGATCCGCACCTCCGGATCGATCGGCCGGACCAGACGCTCGACCAGTACGACGCTCTGACGAAACGCGTGGCGGCCATGCCGGGCGTGGCGCGGGCGGAGCCGGCGGTGAGCGGCGAGGGCCTCATCGTCGCCCACGGGCGGTCGCTCGGCGTCACGGTGCGGGGGTTGCGCCCTGCCGACCTCGCGGCGCGTTCCGGCATCGGCGACCACATTGTCGCCGGCCGCCTTCCGGGCCCCGACGACGCCGGTATCGTCATCGGGGCGCAGCTCGCTGGCAGCCTGGGTGTCACGGCCGGTGACCAGGTTACGCTGCTGACGCCGGACAGCGAGGGCAGCGGCACACTTCCGCGCAGCCAAGCCTTCCGTGTGCTTGCCGTGTTCCAGACCGGCGACAACCGCAACTTCGACGTCGACCTGGCCTTCATGCCGCTGGCGGCGGCGCAGCGCTACTACCGCATGCCCGATGCCGTCAGCAGCATCGACATCCTGCTCGGCGATCCCGAGGATCCGGTACCCGTCGCCGCCACCCTTCGCGCTGAACTCGGCCCGGGCTATCGGCTGCGCGACTGGCAGGAGCTCAATGCCAGCTTCGTCTCGGCCCTCAAGGTCGAGCGGATCGTTACGTTCGTGCTGCTGGCGCTGGTGCTGCTGGTGGCGGCGTTCAACATCGCCTCCGGCCAGATCATGCTGGTGAAGGACAAGGCGCGCGAGGTGGCCATCCTGCGCACCATGGGCGCGACGCGGCCGATGATCCTGCGCATCTTCCTGTTGAGCGGCGCAATCATCGGCGTCCTCGGAACCCTGGCCGGGCTGGCGGTCGGTATCGTGATCGCGGCCGATATCGACGCGATCGGCCGCGGACTCGCGGGGTTGCGCGGCATCCCGGCGCTCGGGGGGTTCGTCGACTTCCTGTCGCGGCTGCCGTCGATCGTCGATCCGTGGGAAGTCGCGGCCGCCGTCGTCGTGGCCCTGCTGCTGTCGTTCGGGGCGACAATTCACCCGGCATGGTCGGCGGCGCGCCTCGATCCCGTGGAGGCCCTGCGCTATGAATGAGGACGCTCGCGATGCCCTGGTCCTCAAGGATGTCAAGCGGAGCTTCAAGCAGGGGGTCGGACGCCTCGACGTCCTGCGCGGCGTCTCGTTGAGCGTCCGGCGCGGCGAGCTGGTCGCCCTCGTCGGGCCGTCCGGTTGCGGCAAGTCGACGCTTCTGCACATCGCCGGCCTGCTCGAACCTGCCGATGCCGGCGAAGTCTGGATCGCTGGACAGCAGGGCGCCGCGCTGCCCGACGAGAAGCGCTCGGCGCTGCGGTCGCTGGCGATGGGATTCGTCTACCAGTACCACCACCTCCTGCGCGAGTTCTCCGCCCTGGAGAATGTCATCCTGCCGCAGATGATCGCCGGCCGGTCGCGGCGCGACGCCGCTCAGCGCGCCCGCGAGCTGCTGGCCATGGTCGGACTCGCCGAGCGCGCTGACCATCGGCCGGCGGAACTCTCGGGCGGCGAGCAGCAGCGCGTCGCCATCGCGCGCGCGCTTGCCAACAAGCCCCTGCTGCTGCTCGCCGACGAGCCGACCGGCAACCTCGACGAACGCACCGCCGCCGAGGTCTTCGGGGTGCTGCTGCGGATGGTGCGCGACGCCGGCCTCGGCGCCCTCATCGCTACCCACAACACCGCGCTGGCCGCCCGCATGGATCGGCGCCTGACGCTGCACGAGGGCGTCGTGCAGGCGCTGTAAACGCTTGCGAAATGGCGTATCATCGCCACATAGAGACCATTCGCTGCCGGCGGGAAGCGGGGACTCGCCGGGGGCCCACAGCAGAAGCGGGAGCCGCCATGAAGATTGCCGACATCCTCAGCGCCAAGGGGAACAAGGTCGCCACCATGCGCCCGGAGTCATTCGTCGAAACCGTCATCCATCGCATGCGGCTCGATCACATCGGCGCCGTCGTCATCAGCACGGACGGCAAGACGATCGCCGGCATCCTGTCGGAACGCGACATCGTCTACGGACTCGTCGAGCACGGCGCCGGCCTCCTCAAGATGACGGCCGGCGACATCATGACGCGCGAGGTCACCACCTGCGCGCCGCAGGATTCGATCAAGGACGTCATGATCAAGATGACCCATCACCGCATCCGGCACGTGCCGGTGCTCGACGGTGGCAGGCTCGCCGGCATCATCAGCATCGGCGACGTGGTCAAGCACCGGCTCGAGGAGGCCGAGCTCGAAGCCACGGTGCTGCGCGATGCCTATATCGCGGCACACTGACGGCCCTTAACGGCAATCCATTCGAACCGTCATCGCCGGGCTTGACCCGGCGTTCCAGGAACAGCGACGAGATCGAGCGGTCCGCGCGTCCTCTGGATTGCCGGGTCAAGCCATTGGTCGTGGATATTCGGCGCTGACTCGCTGCCGACTCTGTGGAATCCTCCCGGCCATGCCGCATGCCGATTTCGTCCACCTGCGCGTCCATTCCGCCTACTCGCTGTCGGAAGGCGCGATCAAGATCAAGCAGCTCGTCGAGCTTTGCCGGCGGCAGGCCATGCCCGCCGTCGCGATCGCGGACACCGGCAATCTCTTCGGCGCCCTCGAATTCGCGCTCGCGGCCCGCGACGCCGGCATCCAGCCGATCGTCGGCTGCCAGCTGGGCATCGCGCGGGAGGAGGCGGGCGGCCTCAACGGCGCCAACCGCGGCGGGCTGCGGCCGCTGCCCGACCAGCTCGTCCTGCTGGCGCAGGACGAGGCCGGCTATCGCAACCTGCTGAAGCTCTCCAGCCGTGCCTATCTCGAGGGCGAACCCGGCGAGCCGTCGCAATTGCCGTGGGCCGCACTGGATGGCCATACCGACGGGCTGAT
Organism: Pseudomonadota bacterium; assembly: GCA_046724215.1. Lineage (GTDB taxonomy): Bacteria > Pseudomonadota > Alphaproteobacteria > Dongiales > Dongiaceae > JBKOWC01. The sequence continues at coordinate 6,667 of JBKOWC010000203.1, forward strand.
CGCGCTCACGGGCGGCCCGGCCGGCACGCTCGGCCGCCTGCTCGGCCAGGCTCAGGCCGATGCCGCCGAGGCAATTCTGCAGCGGCTGCGGGCTCTGTTTCCCGGCCGGCTCTATATCGAGCTGATGCGGCACGGGCTTCCGGCCGAGACCCGCATCGAGGAGCGCCTCATCGACCTCGCCTATGCGCGCGACCTGCCGCTGGTCGCCACCAACGAGGCGTTCTTCGCCGACCGCGGCATGTTCGAGGCGCATGATGCGCTCCTCTGCATCGCCGGCGGCAGCTATGTCGGCGAAACCAACCGCCGCCGCCTGACGCCCGAGCACTGCTTCAAGTCGGCGGCCGAGATGCGGGCGCTGTTTGCCGACCTGCCGGAGGCGGTCGACAACACGCTCGTCGTCGCCCGCCGCTGCGGCTTCATGCCGGCGGCGCGGCAGCCGATCCTGCCGGCCTTCCCGGTCGCGCCGGGCCGCACCGAAGCGGCGGAGCTGCGCCTGCGCGCCGCTGCCGGGCTGGAACGGCGCCTGGCGGCCCTGGTCTGGACGGCGGACATGGACGATACCGCGCGCGCCCAGGCCGCCAAGCCCTATCGCCAGCGGCTGGAGTTCGAGCTCGGCGTCATCGAGCAGATGGGTTTTCCCGGCTACTTCCTGATCGTCGCCGATTTCATCCAGTGGGCGAAGGGGCAGGGGATCCCGGTCGGCCCCGGGCGCGGCTCGGGCGCCGGCTCCGTCGTCGCCTGGTCGCTCACCATCACCGACCTCGATCCGCTGCGCTGGGGGCTGCTGTTCGAGCGCTTCCTCAATCCCGAGCGCGTCTCGATGCCGGACTTCGACATCGACTTCTGCGAAACGCGGCGCGACGAAGTCATTCGCTACGTGCAGCAGAAATACGGCCGCGACCGCGTCGCCCAGATCATCACCTTCGGTTCGCTGAAGGCGCGCGCGGTGCTGCGCGACGTGGGCCGCGTCCTGCAGATGCCCTACGGCCAGGTCGACCGCCTCTGCAAGCTGGTGCCGAACAACCCGGCCAATCCCGTGACGCTGCAGCAGGCGATCGAGCGCGAGCCGATGCTGCAGCGCCTGCGCGACGAGGACGAATCCGTTGCCCGCCTGATGAACATCGCGCAGCAGCTCGAGGGCCTCTACCGCCACGCCTCGACGCACGCCGCCGGCGTCGTCATCGGCGACCGTCCGCTCGACGAGCTGGTGCCGCTCTACCGCGATCCGCGCACGGACATGCCGGCCACCCAGTTCAACATGAAGTACGTCGAGCAGGCCGGCCTGGTGAAGTTCGACTTCCTCGGCCTGAAGACGCTGACCGTGCTGGCGGTCGCGCAGGACATGCTCAGGGAGCGCGGCGTCGAGATCGATTTCCTGAACCTGCCGCTCGACGACGCCAAGACCTATCAGATGCTGAGCCGGGCGGAGGCGACCGGCATATTCCAGCTCGAAGGTTCGGGCATGCGCGACGTGCTACGCAAGCTGAAGCCCGACCGCTTCGAGGACATCATCGCTGTCGTCGCCCTCTATCGCCCGGGGCCGATGGACAACATCCCCCGCTACATCGCCTGCAAGCATGGCGAGGAACAGCCCGACTATCTCTATCCCTCGCTCGAAGGCATCCTCAAGGAGACCTTCGGCATCATGATCTACCAGGAGCAGGTGATCCAGATCGCGCAGACGCTCTCCGGCTACAGCCTCGGCGGCGCCGACCTGTTGCGGCGCGCCATGGGCAAGAAGATCAAATCCGAGATGGAAGCGCAGCGCAAAGGCTTCATCGACGGCGCCGTCGCTCGCGGCGTGCCGGAGGCCAAGGCGGCGCAGATTTTCGAGCAGGTCGACAAGTTCGCGGGCTACGGCTTCAACAAGAGCCACGCCGCCGCCTATGCGCTCGTCGCCTACCAGACCGCCTGGCTCAAGGCCAACTATCCCGTCGAGTTCTTCGCCGCCTCGATGACGCTCGACCTCGGCAACACCGACAAACTCAACGTCTTCAAGCAGGAGCTCGATCGCCTGAAGATCAGGCTGCTGCCGCCCGACATCAACCGCTCGGGCGCTCGCTTCACGGTCGAGCTGCTGCCGGACGGCAGCCGCGCCATCCGCTATGCGCTGGCGGCGGTGAAGAACGTCGGCATGGGCGCCATGGAAGGACTCGTGGCGGCGCGCGGGGCCAAGGCACCGTTCCGCGACCTCTTCGACTTCACGAGCCGGCTCGACGCGCAGGTCCTGAACAAGCGCCAGCTGGAGAACCTCGTCTATGCCGGCGCCTTCGATTGCCTCAATCCCAATCGCCGGCAGACGTTCGAGTCGATCGAGCTCATCCTCCGCCACGCGCAGAGCGCCGCCAACGATCGCGACAGCCAGCAGGTGAGTCTGTTCGGCGGCATGGATCTCCCCGGGGGCGCGCGCTTCGCGCTGCCGGTGGTGGACGACTGGCCGGCGCTGGACAAGCTGGCGCATGAATTCGACGCCATCGGCTTCTATCTCTCGGCCCACCCGCTCGACGCCTACGGCGCCTCGTTGCGGCGGATCGACGTCGTCCGCTACGGCGACCTCGCGCAGTGGCTCGTCGGCCGGCCGACGACGCGCGCCAAGCTCGCCGGCGTCGTGGTGAGCCGGCAGGAGCGCACCTCGGCGCGCGGCAACCGCTTCGCCTTCATCCAGCTCTCGGACCAGAGCGGCATCTACGAGGTCACCGTCTTCTCGGATCTTCTGGCGGTGAGCCGGGAGAATCTCGAGACCGGCCGCACCATCCTGCTCAGCGTCGACGTGCGCAACGAAGAGGACTCGCTGCGCTTGACCGCGCAGCAGATCAAGCCGCTCGACGAGGCCGTGGCACATGCCGCCGCGGGCCTGCGCATCTTCGTCAAGGATCCAGCGCCGCTCTCGAGCGTCAAGCAGCTGATGCAGCGCCACGGTCGCGGGCGCGGCAAGGTCAGCCTCGTGCTCGAGCTCGACCGCACCCGCGAGATCGAGCTGGCGATTCCCGGCGAATGGGCCATCGCCCCCGGCACCCGCGCCGCCATCCGCGCCATCCCCGGCGTCGTCGAGGTGCAGGACGTCTGAGGTAACCGGGTCGGCCGCCGCTTCAGGCCGCGGCCGTGTTGATGTCGACGTCGACGATCAGGGGCGGCGCCGGGCCAGCCACATGAGTCTCATGGACAGGGCCACCGCCGATGGCATGCGACGAACCGCCGACATGGTCACTGGCGCTTCCCAATGCCAGCAGCGGATTGGGTGTGTCGGACGTGTCGAGTACATCGCCGACGCTCAGGCTGTGGCTGTTGCTTCCGCCGCCCGCCGGGCCTGCGGTCGAGACGCTGACCGGCATTGCTTGGCATCCGAAGTTACCGCCAAAGACGACATAAGCGATCCCGGCACCAGCTACACCGCCCGGGCTTGCTTCCGGGGCGCCGACCAGCAGGTCGCCGAAGCCGTCGGCATTCACATCGCCAGCCGCAGAGACTGATTGTCCCGCACCATCGCCGGCCGTCGCACCATCGAGCCGGAAGCCATCGGTTCCGTCGAGCGCCGTGAGATCGATGCTGGCGGCAAACCCGTCGGCATGCCCAAAGATGACATAGGCCGCGCCGGCGTCGATTCCCTTCGTGTCGTTAAGGGACGCGCCGACCAGGAGATCGGCAAAGCCGTCGCCGTTGATGTCACCGGCATCCGAGACAACCAGGGGTCCGCTCCCGTCGAGACGGAAGCCGTTGGAACCGTCGAGCGCCGACAGGTCCATTGTCGCGTCGAAGCCTCCCGTATGCCCGAACACGACATAGCTCGCGTTTGCCGCGAACGATCCGATGATGATGTCATCGATGCCGTCGCCGTTCACGTCGCCGGTGGAGGAAACGGTATCGCCAACAGAATCGCCGGCTGCCGCGCCGTCAAGCCGGAAGCCGTTGGCGCCGTCGAGCGCGGCCACGTTGATGCTGGCGGGAAATCCGTCGCCATGGCCGAAGAGGACGTACGTCGCGCCTGACGACAAGCCGTTCACGCTGGCATTGCCCACGCCGATGACGAGATCGTCAAAGCCGTCACCGTTGATGTCTCCGGCACCGGAGACGGCGTAACCCAGATTGTCGTATGGTCCCGCGCCGTCGATGCGAAACCCGTTCGTGCCGTTGAGCGCGGACAGATCGACGGTCGACCCGAATCCGCCGGCGTGACCGAACAGCACATAGGCATTGCCTGGCGTAGCGTCCGCTCCCGGTGCGCCGACGATGATATCGTTGAATCCGTCGCCGTTGACGTCGCCGGCCGCGGCAACCGACTCGCCGAGCTCGGTGCCATTCACGAATCGAAATCCGTTGCTGCCGTCGAGCGTCGTCAGGTCGATCGTGGCAGCGAATGCCGCCGCCTGGCCGAAGACGACGTAGGCCGCGCCCGGCGCGCCATCGAAGATGGTCGGTGCCCCGATGAGCAGGTCGTCGAACCCATCGCCATTGATGTCGCCGGCCGTATCGACTGAAGTCCCCGCGATGTAGTACGCGTATCCATCGAGCCGGAAGCCATTGCTGCCATCGAGCGCGCCGAGGTCGATCGTTGCAGGGAACCCGTCGCCATGGCCGAACACGACGTATGCCGACCCGGACTCGTATCCCACGGAACCAAAGGGTGACCGGCCGTAGCTGGTGCCCGGTGCCCCGATGATGAGATCATCGAATCCGTCGCCGTTGACGTCGCCGGCGGTGGAAACGGAGAAGCCTCCCGCTATGCCGCTCTGCGCTCCCACCAGGGCAAAGCCGTTGCTGCCGTCGAGCGAGCCGAGGTCGAGTTCCGAGAAGGCCGGCAGGCACGGCGGCGGTGGAGGAATGACTCCGTCCCTGAATTGCAGCGACTCGATGTTGGCGAGCGTATCGGTCCCGTCGTCGCCGTTTACGGTGGGCTTGAGGTCGGTGACGGTGGTGATGCCGTCGTGAGTCGCGATCGCATAGTCCGCGATTTTTCCGGCGAAAATCGCCGTGTCCGTTCCCGGCCCTCCGTCCAGGGAATCGTCGCCCGCTGCGCCCTTCAGCCGATCGTCCCCCGCGCCGCCGGTGATCGTATCGTCGCCGCGGCCGCCATGAAGTCGGTCGGCGCCGTCGCCGCCGGCCAGATGATCATTGCCCTGGCCGCCGGTGAGACGGTCCGCACCGTCGCCGCCGGTAAGAACGTCGTCGCCGCGCTGTCCCTGAAGGGTATCATCACCCTGGTTGCCCTTGAGCGTGTCGTCTCCGTTTCGGCCTGCTAGATGGTCGTTTCCGTCGCCGCCGGCCAGGCGATCCGGGCTGTCGCCGCCGATCAGGGTGTCGTTGCCGTCACCGCCCCTCAGCGTGTCGCAACCGTCGCCGCCCTCAAGGCGATCGTTCCTTGCGCTGCCGACCAGGAAGTCATTGCCCGCCTGTCCCAAAAGCGTGTCGTCGCCCGGGTTGCCGTTCAGCGTGTCGTTTCCGCCTCCGCCTCGCAGGAGATCGTTGCCGCGATCGCCCGAGATGGTGTCGGGCCCAGCCGTACCGGTGAGCGTGTCGCTGCCCGTTGTGCCGGGGATCGCGGCCAGGGTCGTGACGGTGGTGTCGATGCCGAACGCGTCGCCGCGCCGGCCAACGCGATCGCTGGTATTTTCGATAGTCGCCATGGGAGCCCCTCTGCCCGGCAATACGCCGAAGCTGCGGCCCCGTCGGAGATCTGCCCACGCGCCAAACCGGTTGGCTATCCTTGCCCAGGGCGGCTAACGCCGCATCCGGAGGTCCAAAGAGCTTTCCGCGTCAGGTTGCTTGAAGGCAATATTTTACCAAGACCAGCAGCCAAATGCCACTTGTTTCCACGGACAAAAACCGGGGACTCTTGCGACGCGATACGATCAACGTCAGGCATTACTCAGTCTCCGAATGAGCATCGGGCGGGTCGCCGCAGCTGGGAATAGTTCTCTGCCTGCCGTGTTCCTGAAATGCATCCGGATATTGTGGGCCGGCGTAGTTGTCAGCGAGCGAGGAGGCGCAGATGCAGATGCAGATGCGAATCAGGAGTCAGTGCTACAATCCTGGCCTCATGTTCGTGGTGACGCTCGCACTGTCGTCTCTTCTTGGCTGCGCGAGCACGCAGAACAGCCAGCATGACGCGCGAGACGGCGGCATGGATCGTGCGCGGCCCGACGGCGGAATGGGTGGCGGCATGCATGGCGGAATGGGCGGCGGGATGTGACAGCCGCCGGCGTGGACGTGGACCGGCCTTCACCGCCATTCCGCATCGACAATTATGCGTGGACCCGATCGAACACTCGCGCTTATCCTTTGTCCCTGTCCACGGGAAACGCAGTTTCGGAATGTCGTCCATGAGCGATTGGAGCGTCTCGTCTGCCGTGCAGCCGAAGCCGGATGACTATGATTTCGACCTCGATCGCGCGCTGGCGTCGATGGTGGGCATCCGGGCGACGATCCCCGACGATGCCTTCACGGCCGAGGTCTTGGGGACGGAGCGGGCCGGCAACGGCGTGCTCATCCGCAGCAACGGCGTGGTCCTCACCATCGGCTACCTGATCGTCGAAGCCGAATCGATCTGGCTCAGCCTCAGCGACGGACGCGGCGTGGCCGGCCATGTGCTCGCCTATGATCAGGAGAGCGGTTTCGGCCTGGTGCAGGCGCTCGCGCGCGTCGACCTGCCGGCGCTGCCAGTCGGCGACTCGGCCGCCGCCGCCATCGGCGAGAGCGTCGTCGTCGGCGGCATCGGCGGCCGCCAGCACTCAGTTGCGGCGCGCATCGTCGCCAAGCAGGAGTTCGCCGGCTATTGGGAGTACGTCCTCGACGAGGCGATCTTCACCGCGCCGCCGCATCCCAACTGGGGCGGCACGGCGCTGATCGGACCCGGCGGGAATCTGCTCGGCATCGGCTCGCTGCAGCTGCAGCGCGAGACCCGGAGCGGCAAGAATGAAGACCTCAATATGATCGTGCCGGTCGATCTGTTGAAGCCGATCCTCGACGACCTCCTCACCTACGGCCGCCCGAACCGCCCGCCGCGTCCCTGGCTCGGCCTCTATGCCACCGAGGTCGAGGACAAGGTCGTCGTCGCCGGGCTGGCCGGCCGCGGGCCGGCGCAGCAGGCGGATCTGCGGATCGGCGATATCGTGCTCGCAGTCAAAGGCGACGAGGCGGCCGGGCTCGCCGGTTTCTACCGCCGGGTCTGGTCGCTGGGCCAGGCCGGCGTCGATGTGCCCCTGCTGATCGCCCGCGAGGGCCGCACCCTCGAAGTCCGCGTCACCTCGACCGACCGCGGCAAACTCCTGAAAGGCCCGAGCCTGCACTAGCTGCAGTACCATCCTGCGTCCTTCGACAAGCTCAGGATGAGGAGCATTGTTCGTGGCACAAAGGATCTACCTCATCCTGAGCTTGTCGAAGGACGCACGTTAGCAATCCAAGCCCGTCTGGCGAGGTCGCTGCTACGCTTGCATTGAGAGCAAAGGCTCGGTCACGCGCGGACCGCGACCGGGATGATCTCCTTGCTCTCCGGCGAGAAGGGGCTGCGATCCCAATCGCCGTACCAGGCGGTCGGCTTCAGACCGGCCCGCGCTAGAAGCCCGGCCACATGGTCGCGCTCGATGAATCGAATCCGGCTGCGGCCGACCTTCTCGGTGCCGCGGTCGAGAAAACGATAGCGGTGCGTGAGCGCCACGATGCCGGAGCCCGACTCTTCCTTTGTCTCGTGGCTCTCCTCGACCCGCCCATGGTCGCGCGTCTCCACGACCGAGGCATTCTCCGGCGTCCATGACTCCCATTCCCGGCGCAGGGGATTCCGCGTGTCGAAGGCGATGCAGCCCTTGCCGCTCAGGTGATGCGCCATCGTCTTGAGGACGGCGACCGCATCGCCATCCGTCAGCAGCGCCTGGAAGGCATGGCCGGTCATGTAAATGAAACCGAAACGGTCCGGCAGCCGCAGGCTCTGGCCGTCGCTGTGCACCCACCGCACCCGCGCCGCGCCGGTCCGCGACCGCGCGACGCGCAGCATGGCGTCCGCCGGGTCGACGCCGACGACGCTGAGGCCCTCGGCGGCGATGCGGCAGGCGAGCATGCCCGTGCCGCAACCGACATCGAGCACCGGTCCGCCGATCTGGCGCGCCGTCGCGAGATAGAACTCGTCGCTCGGCGCCCATCGGTTGAAATCGTCGTAGAGCGCCGCGAAGGAATAGTCGTCGAAGATTTCGTCGGCCTGCGCCATGCGCCTACCGACCGCGCTCGCTGCGTCCGTGCGGATACTTCGCGCGATACTCGCCCACCGCCTGCTCCATCGTCACGAAGGTGGCGCCGCCGTCACGCAAGGCCTGGATGAGCTTGTCGAGCATGATCATGCGGTGGCCGCGGCCGATGACGTGCGGATGGAACGTGTAGGTCAGGATGCCCCAGTCGTAGTTGTCGCGCATGTAGGCAAAGTCGGCGAGCCAGTTCTCGGCCACGAGGCCGGCATTCATCAGTCCCGCCTGAATGGCATTCGGCATGCGCATGTATTCGAACACCGGGTAGTCGTCGAGGCTCCAGCTGATCGGCATCTCCACCAGCGCCGTGTCCTTGCCGTAAGCGATCGGCGCCTCGAGCGTCACGACGTCGCCCTCGCGGGCCTGGTAGGGCAGGTAGTCGTGGCCCATGAGGCTGCTGTCATAGACGAAGCCGTGCTTGAGCAGCAGCTCGATGGAGTGCGGGCTCAAGTCCCACGCGGGCGACCGATAGCCGCGCGCCGGGCGGCCGGAGAGGCGCCTGATCGCCTCGTTGCCGCGCACGAGTTCCTGCTCCTCGGCCTCGCGCCCCAGGCTGGCCGGCACGCGGTGCGTCCAGCCGTGGTGGCCGATCTCGTGCCCGGCCTTGCACACCGCGGTGCAGGAGGCGAGGTAGGATTCGATCGTATGGCCCGGGATGAACCAGGTGCCGAGGATGCCGTGGCGCTGCAGAAGCGCCAAGAGCCGCTCGGTCGCCACCATCCCGAAGTCGCCGCGCGAGATCATCGTCGGCGTCGTCATGTCCCGGGCGATGGCGCCGGACGCATTGTCCAGATCAAACGTCAGGCAGACGAAGTGCTGACCCATGGACCTTCCCCCTGAGCCGACAGCCGGCTCCACACGCGATCATACAGCCCGGACGGACGCCTGGCGGCCGCTAAGCACAACGGGATTGTAATGTTCCCTATTTGTTCATATA
>JBKOWC010000257.1:0-18758 GCA_046724215.1 Pseudomonadota bacterium
CTGCTGTCGCCGGCCGGCGGCACGCCCGCCGACGAGGACAAGGCGCGGGACCTGATCGGCAAGCTCGACCCGGCGGCGACGGTGCAGAACCTCGTGGCGGCCGTCGCCTGGCTGCGCAAGCATCCGGACGGCAACGGCAAGGTCGGGGCTGTCGGCTTCTGCTGGGGCGGCGGCATGACGAACCAGCTGGCGGTGAACGATCCGACCCTCGACGCCGCCGTCGCCTATTACGGTCCGCAGCCCGACGCGGCGAGCGCCGCCAGGATCAAGGCGCCGCTGCTGCTCCACTATGGCGCGCTCGACGACCGCATCGATGCCGGAATCCCCGCCTACAAGGCGGCCCTCGACCAGGCCGGCGTCTCCTACAAGGTCTTCATGTACGAGGGCGCCAACCACGCCTTCAACAACGACACCTCGGCGGCCCGCTACAACCCGGCAGCCGCCAAGCTCGCCTGGGACCGCACGGTGGCGTTCCTGACGGAAAAGCTGAAGGGCGCCTAGCGTCGGTCCAAACCCGCGCCCGGGGGCGGAAGCGGCGGAATTGCGCCGTTTTGTGCGGCCGATCACTGTCCTTCCGGTCGGATCTGCCCACATTTCGCCACAGTAGGCACGGGGATCCGCAGCGAAGGGCCGCTGGCCGACATCCAGCTCAGGACGCCGACCGGACGCTCTCACGCCGCGACCCTTTCAAAAGATGAGGAGGCACCGATCATGGCGCACGCGCGCACGATGGCTGCCGTCAGGGGCAGCGGACAACAGCTGGGCGGCGGGACTCGATTCCTGTGGGGTGGCCTTGGCGCCCTTGCCCCGTCGATCATTTCGCTCGCCATTTTGGACTATTCCGCCCTGGACGCTTACATCGCCAATATCCAGCCCTATTCGCTGGCCGGCTACGCCTTCCGCGTCACCGCGCTGTTCGGTATCGGCGGTCTCTGGGCATACTTCCATCGCAGCGAGGTCGAGCCGCTCAAGCTGTTCCAGCTCGGCGTCGTCGCCCCCGCGATGATCACCGCGATGATCAGTGCCAGCAACGTCGCGAAACCGTCGCACGCTTCCGACCTCTCCTGGCTTGACCTGGTTCCGTCGCTGATCTCGCCGGCCTACGCCGACAACGTGCCGCCGCCGCAACCGCAGCAACAGCAGCAGCAGCAACAGCAGCAGACGCCGGCGCAGCAATTCCTCAACGGTCTGCTCGGTCGCTGAGCCCACAAGCTCGATCGCAGCGGATCTAGAAACGGCCTCGGCGGCATCGCCGGGGCCGTTTCAGTCTTGTCGTTGCCGGTGCGGCTGCACTCGCTTCTTGCCCTGGCGGCGATCGGCACAACATAATGCGGCGGCCGCTTGGGGAACGAAGCGGCCGTTCGGTAATTTTCTGCCGGCATCGATAGGAGAAGGACGCGATGGCCTCGTCGGTTGGCTTTCACGAGAATGAAGCATTGCTCAAGCCGGAGACCAAGGACCGGCATCGTGCCCTCGCCTCGCTGCAGGAGGAACTCGAGGCCATCGACTGGTACGACCAGCGGGTGGACGCGACCGACGATCCCGAGCTGAAGGCCATCCTCGCCCACAACCGCGACGAAGAGCGCGAGCACGCGATGATGGTGCTCGAATGGCTGCGCCGCAAGGCGCCGGGCTTCGAGGAGCAGATGCGGACTTATCTGTTCACGGAGGGTCCCATTCTTGCCGCAGAAGCAGCAGCCACGGAGAGCGGCGGCGGCGGGGAAGCCGGTAGCGGCGGGGAGTCCGGCGGGGGCTCCGATGGGTCGCTCGGCATCGGGAGTCTGCGGCAGGGAGGCGGCCGATGAACGATCTGTTGCGCGATCTGGCGCCGATCTCCGACGCCGCCTGGAAGGAAATCGACGCCGAGGCGCGGCGCACGCTCAAGGGCACGCTGGCCGCGCGCCGCCTCGTCGACTTCACCGGCCCGCTCGGCGTCGAGGCCGCGGCGGTGAATATCGGCCGGGTCGAAGAACTGGCCGAACGGCCGGCGACCGGCATCGAGGCGCGGCTGCGCCGCGTGCAGCCGCTGGTCGAGCTGCGCGTGCCTTTCGAACTCTCGCGCGCCGAGCTCGAGGCCGTCGCGCGCGGCTCCAGGGATCCCGATCTCGATGCCGTGCGCGAGGCGGCCTACGGCATCGCCATCGCCGAGGACAGGCTGGTCTTCCACGGCTATGCGCCGGCCCAGGTCGACGGCATCTTCGCCAGCGCCGAGCAGGCGACACTGACGCTCACCGACGATTACTTCACCTATCACAATGTCGTCGCCGAGGCCGTCGATCGCCTCGCCACGACCGGCATCAGCGGTCCCTATGCGATCGCGCTCGGGCCGCGCTGCTATGCCGGGCTCACCAAGACGATGTCGCCGGCCGGCTTCCCGCTGCTCGAATATGTGCGCCGCCTGCTCGACGGCCCGATCGTTTCGGCGCCCGGCGTCAATGGCGCCATGGTGCTGAGCCAGCGCGGCGGCGATTTCGAACTGGTCGTCGGCCAGGACTTCTCGATCGGCTATCTCGACCACACGGCCACCGCCGTGCATCTCTACATCCAGGAGAGCCTGACCTTCCGCGTTCTGGCGCCGGAAGCGGCCGTGCCGCTCACCTACGGCGACGCCAAGGCGGCGCGCAAGGGACGCGGCGCGTAACCGGAAAGGCGTTAGCCCGACGCGGCCTCGACAAGCCGCTTGAGCGGAGCGATGGCCTGGCTCTCGTCGTCGATGAAAGCGACCGTGTGGCGGCGCGGGCCGTCCTCGACGGTAATCTCGTAGCGATGCATGTCGGCGCCCGCCTTGCCCGGCAGCGCCGCCGGCAGGGCGAAGAAGTCGCTTGCCGCGACGAGGCCCGCGAGGCGCTCGGCGACGGCACTCGGGATCGCGGCCGTGTCCTTCTCGGCAATCGTTTCGCTCAGGCCGGCGAATCCGCCGGTGCGCTTGATCGATATCCGCAAGACGGTCTCCGGATCGGTGGTGCGCCGGGGCGATGTCTTCGCCCCGGCGCCGCCATCCTAGCATACGCCAATGGCGTGTGGCCTATGCGACTGCCTTCTTGAGTTCGTCGAGATCCTGCTGCAACGCCGTCGCGCCGCCGGTGAACTCGTGCAGGTTCATGGTGCCGCAGCATCCGCGGCGGTCCTGTGGGGCGCCGGCCGCATCCTGGATGTTCGCCTGCAGCGTCGTCTTGGGATCATGGTCCGCCGTCAGCGGCGTCGGCGAGACCACGACTTCGCGCAGCGTGAAGCGGTTGCGGATGAAGTTGCGGTACTGCACCGGCGCGGCGTCAGCGGCAGCGATGACGAGCATCTGGTTGGCGACGTCGGCGAAGGTCGCCGCCGCTGCGGGCGCCGCCAGGATCGCCCGTATGAGCAGGCTCTGCAGGTACTTGGCGGCATCGTAGAGCGTCGCCGCGTCGTCCTTACGCGCGGGGTTGCGCGTGAAGGCGAAGATGTCGGCCAGGATGTCGTAGATGGCGCCGGTGAAGACCTGCGAGATCGCGTGGACTTCGGTGCCAACCTGACTCAGCGTCAGGTCGTTGTCGGCGTTGCGCAGACCGTTGGGGCGTCCGAGCGCAAGGCCGAACTCCTCCGCGAGGTCGGCGAGGAACGTCTTGTCGTGCAAGTTGGACTTGGTCTGCGCGATCACTGCCTCGACCTGGTCGAACTGCGAGAGAGCGAGGAAGATCGCCGTGAGGTCGCCGAAGGATTCATGCATGCCCCCGGTCTGCGGCGGACCTGCGCTGTCGATCCAGTGCGGCTTCAGGCCGTCGAGCACGGCATGACCGGTCTCGTGGGCCACGATGTCGAGCGAGCGGCAGGTGAACACCCGGTGCGCCGGGGCAGGCGTGGATGTATCGAAGAAGAAGAACTTCAGCGCCTTGTCGGCCCGGCTGTAGAAGGCGTTCTGGGTGATGCCGGCATGCGGAAAGACGTTGAGCCGGTCGCTGTTGGTGGCACTGTTCCACTGCCAGGGCAGGGCGGCGCCGGCGAGGGCGCGCTGATACATGGTCAGTGTCTCCCGCACGATCGCAAAGGTGTGCACCGCGTCGAACGCGTCGGTGCCCGGCGCCTCGATGAGATCGCCGAATGCGTTCGGCGTCACCGTCGGCAGGCCCTGGATCTCGATGCGCGCATCCTTGGGGCCGGCGAGGACGACTTGCGGCAGGAAAGACTTGCGGATGCCGATCTCGCCGACCGACGGGTCCTGCTTGTAGATCAGCACCCGCGAGCCGGCGATGATCGGCAGCGGGATCGGTATCGGCGTCGGCGTAACGGCAACGACCGGCGGGCGTCCGGGCTGCAGGGTCGCCTGTACGGTCTTGCGATGCTCGCGGAAGGCGCGCGTCGGCGTTGGTACGAACGAAACTGGCAATGACCTGAACTCTCCATTGTGTTCCACGGATTCTCTCCCATTGCGCGCGACCGTTCCCCGGCCGCCGGGTTCACGCTGGTCCGCCGCAGTACGGCTCGGGCCGTTGTCCTCTCAGGCCGGCAATCCACTGCTTACTTTGATCGGTCGGCTGCGCCCGTTCGTGCGCGGGCGTAGACGCCGGCGGGTACCGGTGAGGAGGTATTCGTGCTCCTGGAGCCGATCATCACCCAAGACGGACATCAGAGGATTCCCGTCTCGATTTGACTTGCTGGCACGCTATCATCGCCAAGGCGTCGTCGCGCGTCTGTGACATGGGTCACAATCCCGACGGCATCGACGTCTCGATCTCGACTTGTCTACGCTCATTTAATGACGTTGAAATGACGCGCTGCGCGCGCTGCCAGGTCACCTTGCCGCTGGCACGGAATTTCCGCCATCATCCACGTAGCGAGGGAGGTCATGGATACAGCCGAATATGCCGGCTACGATGGGCTCGGTCTGGCCGAACTGGTGCGCACGCGGCAGCTGAGCCCACGCGAGCTGGCGCAGACGGCGGCCCGCGCCATCGCCGCCGCCAACCGCACGGTCAATGCCGTCGTCGAGGTCTATGCCGACCGCATCGACCGTCTGGACGAGACGGCGTTGGGCAACGGGCCGTTCCGCGGCGTGCCGTTCCTCATCAAGGACGTCGGCGGGCACGAGGCCGGGCGCAAGATCGAGTTCGGCAGCCGCCTCTGCCAGGGCATGGTGGCGGAGCACGACACCCATGTCGGCGAGCTCTTCCGCGCCGCCGGCCTCAACATCATCGGCCGCTCCAACGCGCCGGAATACTCGATCGCCGGCACGACCGAGAACGCGCTTTACGGCAACACCTCGACGCCCTGGCGTGCCGGCTATTCGGCCGGCGGGTCGACCGGGGGCGGCATGGCGGCGGTCGCCGCCGGCATGGTGCCGATCGCGCATGGGTCGGACATCGGCGGCTCCATCCGCATTCCCGCCAGCTGGTGCGGCGGCGTCGGGCTGAAGCCGTCGCGCGGCCGCGTCTCCGCCGGGCCGCTGGTGGACGAGGGCGGCTGGGGCCTGGCGATGAACTTCGTGCAGACCCGCAGCGTGCGCGACGCGGCGGCCATGCTCGACTGCCTGGCCGTGCCGCAGCCGGGCGATCCCTTCGTCATCCCGCGGCCGGCGCAGCGCTACCAGTCGTTCCTGCAGAAGCCGGCGGCGAAGCTGCGCGTCGTCTGGTCGGCCAAGCCGGTGATGCAGATGGCGGTCGATCCGGAAGTCGCCGCGGCGACCGAGCGCACCGCCCGCCTGCTTGCCGACATGGGCCATGCGGTCAACGAGGCGCCGCCGCCCTATGACGGCGAGGAGGCCAACCGCCGCATGCTCGACCTCTGGTTCTTCGGCTTCGACAGCTGGCTCGACGGGTTCGCGGCGAAGCTCGGGCGGCGCATCGGGCCGGAGACGCTGGAGCCGGTGACGCTCAAGATCTACGAGCATGCTCGGCGCAGCGGTGCTCCCGGCTTCTTCGCGGCGCGCACCTACCTGAACGGCGTGCGCCGCGCCCTCGGCCGCTTCCTTGCTGATGCCGACGTCTGGCTGACGCCGACCACCGCGCGCGTCGCCGAGCCGCACGGCCGCTACAATCAGGGGCTGCCGGACATTAGCGCCGAGGACTATCTGCCGTTCAGCGACCGCCCCGTGCAGTTCACCTTCCCGCACAACGTCATGGGCACGCCGGCCATCTCGCTGCCGCTGTTCATGCATTCGAGCGGCCTGCCGATCGGCATCCAGCTCGGGGCCCGGCCGGCGCAGGAACATATTCTCATCCAGCTCGCCGCCGCCCTCGATGAGGCGCTGCCCTGGGCCGGCCGCGTGCCGCCGCTGCACGTCTCGCGCGCGCCGGCGTAGGCGCGCCGGGATCCGCCGCGGTCGGACCGGGCAGGGGCTTCGTCATAGGCCGGCGTTCTTCGCCGCCAGCCGGCCGAGCGCCGACCAGTCGAGGGCCCCGCCGCCCTGCGCCACGATGGTGAGCAGCTGGTCGCGGAGCAGGCTCGCGAGCGGCATCGGCACGCGGCTCGCGTCGGCCGCGGCGAGCGCCAGGCGGATGTCCTTGAGACCGAGGGCGGCGCCGAATCCGGCGTCCTCGTGCCGCCCCTCGACGATCAGGCCGCCGTAGGTCTTGTAGACGGGTGCCACGAACAACGTGCTCGTCAGGAGATCGAGATATTGGCGGGCGTCAACGCCGTTCTTGCGCACCAGCGCGATGGCCTCGCTCAGGCCCTCGATCACCGCCGCGATGAGGAAATTGCCGCTGAGCTTGACGACGTTAGCGGCGGCCGGCGTCTCGCCGACCACGATCGTGCGCTGTCCCAGCGCGGCGAAAATCGGCTGGCAGCGCGCGACCGCCGCCGTTGCCCCCGCCGCGATGACGAAGAGCTTCGCCGCCGCGGCCGCATCGGGCCGCCCGAACACCGGCGCCGCGACATAGTCCTGTTGCGCCTGCCGATGCGCTTCCGCCAGCCGCTCGGACAGCGCCACGCTGATCGTGCTCATGGCGATGTGCGTGCATCCTGCCGGCAGCGCCGCGAGCAGGCCATCCTTGCCGAAGACGACGCTCTCGACGGCAGTGTCGTCGGCCAGCATGGTGATGACCGCCTCGGCGTCGGCGACATCGGCGACGCGGCCCGCGATCGTCGCGCCGCGCGCCGCCAACGGCGCCGCCTTCTCGCGCGAGCGGTTGTAGACGACGACCGCGTGCTTCGCCGCGAGCAGGCTCGCCGCCATCCCGCTCCCCATTCTGCCCAGTCCGACAAACCCGATGCGCATGTGCCGACTCCTGCCGTATGTTGCTGCCACTGAATCACCGGAAGGTAGGCCGCTCCTTCGCTTGTTTGTAGGGCACACGGCCGTTCCTGCTGATCGGGAGACCCGCCATGAACGACCAGACCGCCGCCGCATCCATCATCCGGCATGAGATCCTGCCGCGCACGCGCGACCTCGGCGGCTTCGAGGTGCGCCGCGTGCTCCCGGCGGCGGAACGTCGCATGGTCGGGCCGTTCGTGTTCTTCGACCAGATGGGGCCGGTCGAATTCCCGGCAGGGCGCGGCATCCATGTGCGGCCGCACCCGCATATCGGCCTTTCGACCGTCACCTATCTCTTTGCCGGCAGCATCGTGCATCGCGACAGCCTCGGCAGCGTGCAGTCGATCGCGTCCGGCGACGTCAACTGGATGACGGCCGGCCGCGGCATCGTGCACTCCGAGCGCTCCGACGCCGAACTACGCAGGCGGCCGCAGCGGCTCTCGGGCATCCAGATCTGGGTGGCGCTGCCCGAGCGCGACGAGGAGGCGGCCCCCGCCTTCACCCACTATCCGGCGGCGGTGCTGCCGCTGATCGAAGGCGACGGGAAGTCGGTGCGGGTCGTGGCCGGCCGGCTCTTCGGCGCGACCTCGCCGGTGAAGACGCACTCGGCGCTGTTCTACGCCGCCGCCACGCTCGCCGCCGGCGCGTCGCTGCCGCTCGCCGCGGAGCATGAGGAGCGCGCCGCCTATCTGCTCGACGGCACGCTCGAAATCGCGGGCCAGCCTTATGCCGCCGGGCGCCTGCTGGTGTTCGCGCCCGGTCAGGCGCTCACGATCCGGGCGACCGCCGCGGCGCGGGTTCTCCTGTTCGGCGGCGAGCCGCTCGAGGGCCCGCGGCATCTCTGGTGGAACTTCGTCTCCAGCCGCAAGGACCGCATCGAACAGGCGAAGGCGGACTGGCAGGATGGCAAGTTCCCCGCCGTGCCAGGCGAGACGGAATTCATCCCCTTGCCGGATTAGACTCGCGTCTGCATCGTCGGGCGACCGAGGGCGCCCCGATCGGCGATCCGCTGAGAAGCAGACCGAATTTTGCTGGGCAAATTTTGTAACTACTTGCAAATATGGGTTGTCATGTTGAGTTTCATGGCAACGCCAATTCGCCGCAACCCCGGAAGGACGGTCCGAATGATGCCGCCCCGACAGGGAATGCTGCGCGCCCCGTCGGGCCGCGGCGGTGGGTTGGCGCGCATTCGCAACCCACGGAGCGGCGCCATGAGACTCGCGGACGACACACAGAAGACCTATCCGAAATTCAAGCACTACATCGAGGTGGACTTTCCGAAACTCATCCACGTCCATCCGATCGTGAACGGGCTGAAGAAATACGGGCTGATGAGCACAACGGAAGTACATGAGTACCTCGCCTGGGGCAGCGGCCCGCGCATCGTCGACATGACGCGCAACATACAGAACACGCATTTTCCGTTCGTGATCCTGATCGACGAGGATTACCTCAAGAATTTCGAAGCTGACTCCCCGGAAAGGCCGCTCGCCGAGCGTCGGGCGGTCGGCAAGAACAGCCACGGAAAGCTGGTCTACCTGGCCGGCGTGAACATCCTCGAGCAGCTCGTGCATGACAGTGCCTACCGGACCTTGAAGACCTCCGCAGATCCGGATGCGGCGCAAGAGCAAGCGAACAGCTTCCTGCAGGAAATCTATGGGGGGCTGGTGCAATAACCGGCGTCGGCGCGCTTGCTTTTCCTGCCGCGTTGAGCCAACCGCCGCGTCCACGGTCGATGTCCGCGTGGACGCGCCGGTGGAGGCAGATCCACAGGGGTCAGAGTCGATCGGACCTGCGGTCGAACCGGTGAAGAGCGTTGAGTAGCCCGCCGCTCAAAGGCAAACGCGCAGCACGTCGATGACGATGGAGGTCGCGATGTCGATCAGAACGACATCCGTTCCGACGACGAGCCATTGCTGGCCGGGGCGCGGCGGCAGCTGTGTTGCCAGGTCCGCCGGCAGATAGCGCTTGGCGATCCCCGGCGGGAGACTTCCCCCGCGCGCGATCTTCTTGGCGATGCCCGGCGGCAGCGGCTTCACGGGGCCGAGCGCCGGTACCGCGCCGCCGCGGTACGGAAAGAAATAGCCCTGGATGAGGCTGCGCTCCGTCGTCGTGACGATGGTGACCATCGCCGCGTCGGTCGACAGGGCGGGTGCGCCCTGCCCGTGGCCCTTTCCATTGCCCTTGCCAGGCCCCTGTCCCGCCCAGGCCGGGCCGCAGACGATGAGCGCAAGGACGACAATCCAACCGACCGATGACCGCATGGCCGCCTCCTCCCCGCCGGCTCGGCCGCGCGCCGAGCGAATCCCGAGGAAGCCTGTCAGGCCGACGTTTACATCCGGTGAATGCGGATTAACCAAGGCTTGGGCGCTGTTCATTATCTGCGGGGTTTTTCGCGAATCACGCGATCGAACCGGCGCCGAGATAGGAATCTTGGCCGCCTGGAACCGATCTCCCAGTGCGGCATCTCCCACCAGAGGCTTGAAGCAATTGATCGTTTTCCCGTTAGAGGTCACGGTACTGCGGCGGCGAGGCATTTTTTGGAATTTCTTGCCAAAGATTGGGATCATGTTGTATTTTAAGAAAACGCGAGACCACCCAGCGAACCCGACCAAGGTGCTGCGAAGCGGCGGCCGGGCGGCTTCTTTGATGCCATCGGACGCGGGGACAAGGCATCGCCAGCAATTTGTCATGCGGACCGCCGGTGACGTTCGACCGGAGGCGCCCGGATTTGTCAGTGCAATTTTGGGTAAGGAACCATGACCGCTCTTTGGACATCGCCCCGCCTCTGCCGTGCCATTGCCCGCAAACGTGACAGCCGTGTTCCCCGCGCCATCCTCGTGCCGCAAGGCGCCGAGACCGATGTCGCCGTTGCCCGGGATGAGCCCGATGCGTGAGGCCGACATGAATATCGCCGAGGTTCGGCCGCTGCCGCTGACGGCCGGCGCGGAGCTGCATGACTGGCCGGCCGGCTTCGCGATCGAACCGGTTCCGGTCGCGGCGTCGCTCAAGCACCGCAGCCAGACGACCTCCGAATTGAATCGCCGGACGGCGATGCTCTACGCCGTCGGCGACGCGGCCAAGCAGATCGTCGGCGGCGCCGACTGGCGCGTCGGCATTCAGGAGCTGCTCGACCGGCTGGGCGAGGCGACAGGCGTCAGCCGCGTCAGCCTGTTCGAAATCCATCGGGACTGGGCCGGCCGTCCGGTCGAGACCTGCCGCTACGACTATGCCGAGCCGGGCCTGCCGCGGCTCACCGGCGACCCCCGCTTCCAGAACATCGCGCTGGTCGACGAGTTCGGCGTCCTCGACGAATGGACGGAGCGCCGCCAGCGCGGCGAGACGGTCCAGGCCGTGGTCAGCGCGCTCACCGGCCTCAATCGCGAGTTCTTCCTGGAGCACAATACCAAGTCGTTCCTGTCGGTGCCGATCATGCTGCGCGGCGGCCTGTGGGGCTTCCTCGGCTTCGACGATTGCCACGTCGAGCGCGTCTGGAGCCGGCTCGAGATCGACGTCCTCGAGACCGCCGCCGCCCTCACGGCGGGCGCCATCGAGCGGGCGCGCGCGGACGACAAGCTGCGCGAGAGCCAGCGTCTGCTCGTCGAAGCCCAGCGGATCGCGCATGTCGGCAGCTGGGAACTCGATTTCGCGACCGAGGTGGTGACCTGGTCGGACGAAGGCTGGCGCATCTTCGGGCTGGAGCCGGGGCAGGGCTCCTGGTCGCATGCGGAAAACCTGCAGTGCATTCATCCCGACGATCGCGAGCGCGTCGCCCAGGCCGATACCCTGGCGCGCGAACGCGGGGTGCCGTTCGACGTCGAGTATCGGATCCTGCGCGCCGGCGGCGAGGTGCGCGTCGTCTATGAGCGGGCGGAGCCGGTCTGCGACGACACCGGGCGGCCGGTGCGCCTCATCGGCACCGTTCACGACATCACCGAGATCAAGGCGACCGAGGCCAAACTGCGCGTCAGCGAGGAGCGCTATTCGCTGGCGGCACGCGGCGCCAACGACGGCCTGTGGGACTGGGACCTGGCGACCGCCAGCGCGTATTTCTCGCCCCGCCTGCACGAGATCCTGGCGATTCCCGAGGAGGACGGCCTCGGCACCGACATCGCGGCCCTGTTCGACAAGCTGCATCCCGACGACGCCCGCGCGACCGAGGACTATCTGTGCAAGCGGATGGCCCAGCGGCGGCGCCGCTTCCGCTTCGAGAGCCGGCTGCGCGGGCTCGCGGAGCCGCCGCGCTGGGTCGTCGCCCGCGGCCTCATCGTCTATGACGGCGCCCGTCCGGTCCGCGTCGTCGGCTCGCTGCGCGACATCTCGGCCCACAAGCAGGCGTTGGCGGATCTGCGCGACCGCGAGGCGCGCAGCCGCGCCATCCTCGATACCGCGATGGACGCCATCATCTCGGTCGATGTGAACGGCAGGGTGGTCGAGTTCAATGCGGCCGCCTCGCGAATCTTCGGCATCCCGCACGAGCAGGCCATCGGCCAGTCCATCGGCGAGCTCATCGTGCCGCCGCCGCAGCAGGCGGCGCACGCCCTCGGCATGCGCCGCTTCCTGGAGACGGGCGAGTCGCGGATCGTCGGCCGCGTGATCGAGGTCGAGGCGATGCATGCCTGCGGTTCGCTGATACCGGTCGAGATGTCGGTCGCCGAGGTCACCTGTCCGGGCGGGCGGATGTTCACCGCGATCCTCCGCGACATCTCCGAGCGCAAGGAGTTCGAGCGCCAGCTCTCCGAGAGCGAGGGCAAGCGCGCGCGCCTGGCGCGGCACTTCTCGCCCAACATGGTCAACGAACTGATGCGCGGCGGCGACCACCTGACGCGCGTGCAGACGCGGCCGATCGGCGTGCTGTTCGCCGACATCGTCGGGTTCACGACCATGAGCCAGACGATGCCGGGGCCGGACATCATCGCGATGCTGCGCGACTTCCACGCGCTGGTCGAGGATGCCGTCTTCTCCAGCGACGGCACGCTCGACAAATATATCGGCGACGGCGTCATGGCCACATTCGGCACGCCGCGGCCCGGGCCGCGCGATGCCACCAACGCGGTCGACTGCGCTCTCAAGCTGCTGGGGGGACTCCTCGACTGGAATGCGCGCCGCCGGTCGGCGGGGGAGAAGCCGATCCAGATCGGCATCGGGCTGCACTATGGCGAGGCCACCTCCGGCAATGTCGGCAGCGACAAGCGGCTGGAGTTCACGGTCATCGGCGACACCGTCAACCTCGCCAGCCGGATCGAATCGCTGAGCCGCAAGCTGCAGACCGTGATCGTCGCGAGCCACGAGATCGTCGAAGCCGTGCGCCGCGAGGGCGGCGACGAGGTCCTGATCGACTTCGACGATGTCGGCGTTCACCCGATCCGTGGCCGCAGCGCGCCTGTCCGCCTGTGGGGAATGGCGGCGGAAGCGGCGTCGAAGACATGACCGGTCGCAGCAGGAGCAGGCTGGCGTTCTAGGTCCGGGGTTCGCCGCTCGCGGCGTCCGCGTGAGCCTGATCACAGTTTGGCGGCCGCCCTCGGGCTAGCATGGTGTAGTCTCCACGGGATGCAGGAGGGCATCATGCGCAGCCTTGTGCCGGCCGCGTTCCTCGCGGTGCTCTGCGGTTCCCTGTGTCCGGCGGCGGCCGCCGACTTCGACGATGCGGCCGAAGCCTATGCGCGGGGCCGCTACGCCACGGCGCTGGCCGAATGGCAGCAGCTGGCCGAGGCCGGAAACGCGCCGGCGGCGTTCCGCCTCGGCGAGATGTATCGCGACGCCAGGGGCGTGCGCTGGCCGGATTTCGAGCGCGCGGCCGTGTGGTTCCGCCTCGCCGCCGCGCACGGCAATGCCGACGCCGCCTATGCGCTCGGGCGCCTGCACTACGAGGGCTTCCTGGTGCCGCGCGACACCCGCGAGATGCGCGCGGCGCTCGCCGCCGCGGCGCGGCTCGGCCATGCGCGCGCCCTGCTCACCCTCGGCGTCGTCTATGAGTACGGCCTCGACGATATCGATGTCGATCTGACGCAGGCACTCAAATGGTACGAGCTCGCGGCCGCCCGCGGCGTCCCCGAGCTCGATGCCAAGATCGCGAAGCTCAGCCGGCGCGTCCGCGAGAAGATGACCGACGCGCAGATCAGCGAGGCGCTGCGCCTCGCGAGCGCTTGGAACCCGGCCGCGGAATAACCTGCAGGTGCTTGAGCAGGAAGCTCACGACGACGGCGTTGAACGCCGCCGTCTGCTCGATGTTCGAGAGATGCGAGGCGTTGGCGATCAGCGCGAACTCCGAGCCGGCAATGCCGCGGTGGATGGCCTCCGACAATGCCGGCGGCATGCCGGCGTCGTGGTCGGCGGGAACCACCAGCGTCGGCACCTTGATCCGGCCGAGGTCCTTGGCCACGTCGAGCCCCTGGATGGCGCGGCCGCAGCCGATGAAACCTGCCGCCGGCGTCGTCCGGACCATGTCGCCGACCCACGTCATCGTTTCCGCCTGCGCGGCGCGATAGGGCGCCGTGAACCAGCGCTCCAGCGTCGACGCCGTCTGTGATTCCATCCCGCCGGCCTCGACCGCGGCGATCCGCTGGTCCCAGACGCCGCGCACCTCGTCGCTGATCTGGCTAGTCGTGCTGCAGAGCACGGCGCAGAGCAGGCGGTCGCCATGATGGATCGCCAGATGCTGCCCGATGATGCCGCCGATGGAGAGGCCGACGAAGGCGACGCGGTCGATGCCGAGATGGTCGAGCAGGCCGACCGCGTCCGCCGCCAGCAGGGCGAAGTCGTAGGGGGCGGGCGAGACGCCGCTGCGGCCATGACCGCGCATGTCGTAGCGGATGACGCGGAAATCGCGCGCCAGTACCGGCACCTGGTCCTTCCACATCGACATCGTCGTGGCGAGCGAGTGGCTGAGCAGCACGGCCGGAGCCGTCGCCGGCCCGTCGACGAGATATTCAAGCTCGATTCCGTTGCTGGATGCGCGCATGCCGGACCTCGATCAGCGGGTTTGGGGATGGCGCAGAATAGCGCGGTCCGCCGGGAACGCCAGACCGTGCGCGACAGAATGCGCGGTTGATGGTGATCTCCGGTATCGATGGTTGGCGCCTGCTGCGCGCGCTCATTGGGCGGGCTAGGGCCGTTCGCGATGCATCGCCACCCCGGCGATCACGAGCCCGATCCCGGCGATTTCGACCGCCGCCGGCAGTTGCCGCAGCACGAGCAACCCGATCAGGGTGGCTGTCGCCGGCAGCAGCGACAGCAGCAGCGCAAACGTCGCCCGCGGCAGCCGCGCCATCGCCAGCTGGTCGCAGACATAGGGGATGACCGACGAGCAGATGCCGACGCCGATGCCGGCCGCGAGCAGCTTTGCGTCGGCAAGGGCGGGTAGCGCACCGGCCAGTCCTACGGGCGTGATCGCCAGCAGTGCCACGAGCATGGCGGCGCCGAGCCGGTCGATCCCGTTCGTGCCGCCGTCCTGCGCGATGGCGTGGCCGAGCACGATATAGAGGACGAAGAGGGCGCAGTTGGCGAAGGCGAAGAGGAAGCCCAGCGGCTCGCCGGCGATGCGCACATCCGTCAGCAGGTAGACCCCGGCGACGGCGAGCACCAAGGCGACGATGTTGCGTTGCGTGCGGCTGCCGGCGGCCGCGAGCGCGATGGGGCCGAGGAACTCGATGGCGCCGACCGTTCCCAGCGGCAGCCGCGCGATGGCGAGGTAGAAGAGGGCGTTCATCGCCGCCAGCACCACGCCCAGCGCCAGCAGCGTCCAGCGCTGCGCCGGCCGCAGCGAGCGGAACAGCCGCCAGGGCCGGCGCCAGGCGGCAAAGACCGCGGCCGCGGTGGCGATGCGCAACCAGGCCACGCCGAGCACGTCGACGTCGGCGAACAGCAGCACGGCAAAGGCCGGTCCCAGGTAGTGGAACACGGCGCTGACCAGGAAGTACGCATGCGGCGGCACGCGCCCGGCCGCATGGCGTGGGCCGCCGATGAGGAGACTCTCCGTGCTGTGCGCGCCGGCGGGCATGCTGAGGGCAACGATTGCAGGCCACTCGGCGCCAGTCTATGATGAGGTAAAGGAGATCCAACGAAAGTGCCTAGAAAACATAAGTCAGAATCCGACTCTGCCTCGAAAATCAAAGGTGCGCTGCTGGACGAGACGAATCGGCAGCTTCTGCGGCTGCTGCATGCCGATCCGCGCCTCTCGATGTCGGAACTGGCGCGGCGCGTGCAGATGTCGGCGCCGGCCGTGAGCGAGCGCGTGCAGCGCCTGGAGGAGGCGGGGATCATCGCCGGCTACCGCCTGGAGGTGGACCCGCGGGCGCTCGGCCTGCCGCTCGCGGCTTTCGTGCGCATCCGGCCGATGCCGGGGCAGCTCGCCAAGGTCGCCGAACTGGCGCAGCGCACGCCGGAGGTGGTCGAGTGTCACCGCATCACCGGCGAGGACTGTTTCCTGCTCAAGGTCCATGTCGCCGACGTCCAGGCCCTCGAGCAGACCCTCGACCGCTTTCTCGCCTACGGCCAGACGACGACCTCGATCGTCCAGTCGTCGCCGGTGCCGGCGCGGGCCCTGCCGTTGCCGACGGGCTAGCCGGACCTGTATATACAGCCGCCGCAATGGCAGCCGGCCGCGCAAGTGCCGGCAGAGAAGAACCTGGAGGTCTGAGGTTTCATGTCCCGCGATTCGACCCGCCACCGGCAGCGCCGCACGGCCGGCGGATTCCATCAGCTGCCCTGGCGGCAGATGCGCAATCCCTACAAGCCGGTGGAGGTGCTGAGCGCGGACCAGCTGGAGGCGATCCACAACGCCTCGCTCCGCATCCTCGAAGAAATCGGCATGGAGTTCCTCGATGCCGAAGCGCTGGCGATCCTGAAGACGGCCGGCGCCGAGGTGAAGCCGGGCACGCAGCAGGTGCGCCTCGACCGCGGCCTGGTGCTGGAGAGCGTCGCCAAGGCGCCGTCCGAAGTCACGCTCCACGCCCGCAACCCCCAACGGAACCTCACCTTCGGCGGCAACCACATCAATTTCGGCTCGGTGGCGAGCGCGCCCAACGTCAGCGATCTCGACCGCGGGCGGCGGCCGGGGAACTTCGCCGACTATTGCGAGCTGCTGAAGCTGATCCAGAGCCTCAACATCGTGCAGTTCACCGGCGGCTATCCGGTGGAGCCGGCCGACGTGCCGCCGGCGACGCGCCATCTCGATGCCCACTACGCCGTCATCACGCTGACCGACAAGATCTGGCATCCCTATTCGCTCGGCAAGCAGCGCATCAGCGACGCGCTCGAGATGATCCGCATCGCCCGCGGCTTCATCTCCGAAGACCAGCTCAGGCGCGAGCCGAGCCTGTTCTCGATCGTGAACTCCAACTCGCCGCTGCGCCTCGACGGCCCCATGAGCCAGGGCCTGCTGGAGATGTCGCGCCACGGCCAGCCGATCGTGCTGACGCCGTTCACGCTCTCGGGCGCCATGTCGCCCGCCACGATCGCCGGCGCTTTGGCGCAGCAGAACGCCGAGGCGCTGGCCGGCATCACCCTGATCCAGCTGGCGGCGCCGGGCGCGCCCTGCATGTATGGCGGCTTCACCTCGAACGTCGACATGAAGTCCGGTGCCCCCGCCTTCGGCACGCCCGAATACACGCGCGCCGCCATGGCCGGCGGCCAGCTCGCGCGGAAATACAGGATTCCCTATCGCTCCTCGAACGCCTGTGCCGCCAACGCCGTCGATGCGCAGGCCGCCTATGAGTCGGAGATGTCGATCTGGGGCGCCGTCATGGGCCATGCCAACCTGGTGCTGCACGGCGCCGGCTGGATGGAAGGCGGCCTCGTGGCGTCGTACGAGAAGATGATCGTCGATGCCGAGATACTCCAGATGATGGCCGAGTTCATGCGGCCCATCGAAGTCAACGACGACACCCTGGCGCTCGACGCCATCGCCGAGGTCGGCCCCGGCGGCCATTTCTTCGGCGCCCAGCACACGCTGGCCCGCTACGAGACGGCGTTCTATGCGCCCATCGTCTCCGACTGGCGCAACTTCGAGACCTGGCGGCTGGCCGGCGCCGTCGACGCCGCCCACAAGGCGAACGCGATCTGGAAGCAGCTGCTTGCCGACTTCACGCCGCCGCCCCTCGACCCCGCCATCGACGAAGCCCTCAAGGCCTTCGTCGCCAAGCGCAAGGAAGAAGGCGGCGCCCTCGCGGCGTAGGGAGCTGCTCGCGCTGCTAGGGCATCTAAGCATCCTCGAAATGTGCCTATAAAATTCCCCCGCCCCTTGTGGGCGGGGGATTCAGGGGGCGGGGTCTCGCGCCGGTAGGCGCGCATGACTCCTTGCTCGAGGCAGGTGCGGGCTGAAAGCGCCGAGCTATTGATGACTGATGCCCAGGTCAGATCGCTGCGCCAGAGCCAAACGCCGGCCGAGCACCAGCTGTGGATGCAGCTGCGTCGCAGACGCGTGGGGATCGGCGATTCGCCGCCAGGTTCGCATCGACCGCTACATTGTCGATTTCGTGTGCTTGTCGGCGCGATTGATCGTCGAGGTCGATCGACCCACCCACGAGCTGACGGAAGGTCAAGACGCGCTGCGCACGCGACGCCTCGAAGCGCAAGGTTATCGCGTCATCCGCTTCTCCTTCAGCAGGTGATGCGCGAGTTCGACTCCGTCGTGCGGACGATCGAAGGGGCAATGTTGCAAGCGCCCAAAGGCTGACTCTTTGGCGCGCTGCCGCGCGCGAGACCCCGCCCCCTGAATCCCCCGCCCACAAGGGGCGGGGGAATATCTAGGGGAATATCTATAGGTGTCGGATATGTGGATGCCTTCCACCCCGTGGAGGAGACGGCGGAGCCTAGACGGCGCCCACACTGCGGCATTCATCCACCTGTCATCGCAGGTTCACGCTGCTGGGTGACAATGCCCGCCGGTTGAGACGCACGGAGCGGGGCGCCGTCCCGGCGCTGCGGATGTCGTGCCGTACCGGGGGAGGCAACGATGGCAGCAAGGCTTTGGCAGAGCGTCGCGGTCGCATCGCTCGTCCTGTCGACGGGCACGGCCTGGGCGGTCGATCCGATCGGCGGCGACAAGTTCAACGTCGCCACGCAGATCGATCTGCTCAAGGTGAACCGCGGCAACTTCGCCGACATGGTGACGCCGGTGGCCAAGAAGGAGAACGGCTCCGAGCTTGTTTTCTATGATTTCGCCGACAACTTCTGCGACCTCATGGCCGAAAAGGCGGCCACCTTCACGAAGGACACGGGGATCCCGGTGAAGCATGTCTGCGTCGAGGGTGATGCCGCGACGCAGCAGGTCATCGCCGCCAAGCAGGCCGGGCAGCCGGCGCCGGTCGACGTCTTCTTCGGCCCGAACGGGCAGGTCCGCGCCATGACCTTGGCCGGCGCCATCGCCAACATCCCGCTCGTCGATCTCCTGCCTAACGCCGGCAAGCTCGACGATGCCGCCGCACGCCGCTCGCGCGGCTACGAGCATGGCGGTACGGTCGTGCCGTTCCACCGCAACCAGACCTCGCTCGCCTACAACAGTGCCACGATCAAGGATCCGCCGCAGACGATC
>JBKOWC010000258.1:0-4063 GCA_046724215.1 Pseudomonadota bacterium
TGCACCGACGCTCAGCAGCCGCGCCGAATCGCGCGGCACCGCCGGGCGAGAGGCGATCAGTTCAGGCGGCAGGTCGAAATCGAAGAGGTCGACGCGCATGGCGCGCGGAACGCAGCGGACAGCGCCGCGCTCCGCGTAGACAGCGAGGGCCGTCAGGCGGCCGTCTTCTCGGCGATCTTGTCCGCGGCGCGGGCGATGCGATGCTTGAGCCGGCGGGCCTCGTCGGAGAGGCGCGTGTCGGACACCGCCAGGAGATAGGCGTCGAGCCCGCCGTTATGCTCGATGGTGCGGATGGCATGCGGCGTCAGGCGGAGGCGCACGGGCTTGCCGAGGGCGTCGCTCATCAGCCGCGTCGACTGCAGGTTCGGCATGAAGCGCCGCTTCGTCTTGTTGTTGGCGTGGCTGACGCGGTGTCCGGTCTGGACACCCTTGCCGGAGATCGAGCAGCGCCGGGACATGGCCGAATCCTCGCGTTAAAGCGCAAAACGGGGCGAAGGCGGCCCCGGGCGAGGCGCGGTTGTAAGGCAGCGACCCGGCTTCGTCAAGGGCGGACGCCGCGCCAGCAGCGCCCGCAACATTCAAATTCCCTAGTCCTGTCAATCCCTTACGCGCGGGGCCAGAAATCCGGCCACGAGCGAGTCGGCCGCCGCCGTCGGGCTCAGCTTGCCGGCGGCGACGCGCTTTTCCAGGTCGGCGACGCGTTGTGCGAGATCGGCGTCCGCCCGCAGCGCCGTCAGCAGGCTCTCGGCCAGTTCCTGACGCAAGGCGGCCTTGGCCTGCTCGCTGCGCCGGTGCTGCAGGCGATGATCCCGGGTCATCGTCTGCCGGAACCGTTCGACCGCCTGCCACGCCTCGGCGATCCCACTGTTGGTGAGGGCCGAGCACTGGCGGACCGCCGGCGTCCAGCCGGGCGTCGGCGCGCGCAGCAGGCGGATGGCATGCTGATAATCGGCGGCCGTGCGACCGGCGAGCGCCGCGAGGTCGCCGTCGGATTTGTTGACGAGGATGAGGTCGGCGAGTTCGACGATGCCGCGCTTCATGCCCTGCAGATCGTCGCCGCCGCCGGGCTGCAGGACGAGGAGGAACATGTCGACCATCTCGGCGACCGCCGTCTCGGACTGGCCGACGCCCACGGTCTCGACGATGACGACATCGAAGCCGGCCGCCTCGACCGCGATGATAGCGTCGCGCGTGCGCCGGGCGACGCCGCCGAGCGTCTCGCCGGCCGGCGAGGGACGCACGAAGGCGGCGTCGTGGCGCGCCAGCTCGGCCATGCGCGTCTTGTCGCCGAGGATGGAGCCGCCGCCGATCTTCGAGGACGGGTCGACCGCGAGGACGGCCACGCGATGGCCCTCGCCGATGACGTGCAAACCGAACGCCTCGATGAAGGTCGACTTGCCGACCCCGGGCGCGCCGGAGATGCCGAGGCGGATCGACTTGCCGGCCGCCGGCAGCAACGCCTCGATAAGCGCCGCCGCCGCGGCGCGATGATCCGGACGCGTCGATTCGATCGTCGTGATGGCGCGGGCGAGGGCGCGACGATCGCCGGCGCGGACGGCCGCAGCGAGATCGTCAGTGCTCGATTTGGCGGGCGCGCGTTTCGTCATGCGCGGCCGCCGATTGATTCACGCGGAGACGCGGAGACGCGGAGGATATCGGCCGGCACGAGCAGCCCACGTCCTTCGACAGGCTCAGGATGAGGAGCATTTGTACTGGCAGAAAGGACAACCCTCATCCCGAGCTTGTCGAGGGACGCACGGTGTTGGTCCATTGCGCGACTCTTCTCCGCGGCTCCGCGGCTCCGCGTGCCACGATTCTTCTGCCGCGCGATCATTGCGGGTGGTCGCTTGGCTCCGCGCCCGGCCCGAGGGGCTGGCCGTAGCTGAACTCCACGGCGTTGCCGTCGGGATCGCGCACGCCGCAGTAGTAGCCGACCGGATAGGGCTCCTCGCGCGGCGGCCAGACGAGGCGGGCGGCAGCCGTGGCCTTGGCGGCGACCGCATCGACGGCGGCGCGGCTGTCGAGGGCGAAGCCCAGATGGCTGTAGTCTTTTTCGCTCTGGTCGCGGCCGGGACCGCCGGGGACGAGCACGATGATGAAGTCCTTCTCCTTGCCGGGCTCCGCGAGCCAGACGACGCGGTGGCCGTCCTTCGGGTCGCAGCGCTCGTGCACGATCCGCATGCCGCAGAAATCGCGGTAGAAGGCGGCGCAGGCCTCGAGGTCGCGGACGTGGAGCGCGATATGGGTGAGCGACGGCGCCATGCCGCGAGCCTACATCGCAGCCGCCCGGCGATAAACGGCGATGCAAGATCGACAGCGGCGGCCCGACAGCCTAGGCTAACGCCCGCGCGCAACAACGCCGGATGACGCCTGTGAACATCGCCGCCGCGCCGCATACCCCTCCGCCGCCGGGTGCGCACGAGCCCTCGGTCATCGCCGCGCTGCGGCACAGCGAGGGCGAGATCGTGATCGAGTGGGCCGACGGGCGGCGCAGCCGCTTCGCCGCCCTCTGGCTGCTCGACAACCGGCCGGACGGCCGCCACGGTCCGGAGGGGCAGCGGCTGTTCGACATCGCGGAACTGCCGGAGGAACCGCGGATCACCGCCGCGGCCGCCGTGGGCGGTGACATCAGGGTAAGCTTCGCCGATGGGCTGCAGGCCGCTTTCGCGGCCGGCTGGCTGCGCGCCCACGCGCTGGATGTTGCCTCGCGCGCGGAGCGGCGGTCGACCCGGCGGCTGTGGGACCGGAGTCTCGGCGCGGCGCTGCCGAGCGGTCGCTACGATGCGATTGCCCAGGGCGGCCGCGCGCTCGCCGATTGGCTGCGCCAGGTGCGCGATAACGGCTTCGTGCTGCTGACGGGCGTGCCGGCCGAGCCGGGCGCGGTCTGCCGCGTCATCGAGCTGTTCGGCCATGTGCGGGAGACCAACTACGGGCGGCTGTTCGACGTCGTGTCGGTCGAGATGCCGACCAACCTCGCCTATACCGGGCTGGCGCTCGGCAACCATACCGACAATCCCTACCGCGATCCGGTGCCGCAGCTGCAGCTGCTGCATTGCCTGGAGGCGGCGGCCGAGGGCGGCGAGTCGATCGTGATCGACGGGTTCCATGCGGCCGAGCGGCTGCGGCGAGAGCAGCCGGACGCGTTCGCGCTGCTCACGCGCCATGCCGTGCCGTTCCGCTATGTCGAGAAGGGCAAGGTCGACATCCAGACGCGGGCGCCCCTCATCGAACTGGACAGCGAGGGCGAGCTGCGCGCCGTGCGCTACAACAACCGCTCGGCGGCGCCGTTCGACCTGCCGGAGGATGTCGTCGTCCCCTACTACGCCGCGTACCAGCGTTTCAGCCGGCTGCTGCACGATCCCGCTGTCACCGTCGGCTTCCGGCTCGCCGCCGGCGACCTCTTCATCGTCGACAACCAGCGCGTGCTCCATGGCCGCCGCGGCTTCGGCAGCGGGCGCCGCCACCTGCAGGGCGCCTATGCGGACAAGGACGGGCTGCTGAGCAAGCTGCGCGTGCTGGAGGGCACATGAGCCCGGTCGTTGCCGAGATCGAGGCGCTGTTCGCGCGGCATGGGGACGAGACCTACGGCGAGGGCGTGACGCAGCTGCAGCACGCGTTGCAGACGGCGGCGCTGGCGGCGGCCGAGGGTGCCGACGACGCGCTCGTCGTCGCCGCGCTGCTCCACGACGTCGGCCATTTCCTGCAGCCGACCGACGATTCCTTCGGCTATCACAAGCACGATCGTTCCGGCGGCGCCTGGCTGGCGCAGCGCTTCGGACCGGCGGTGAGCGAGCCGGTGCGCCTGCATGTGGCGCCCAAGCGCTGTCTCTGTGCGACAGAGGCGGACTATTTCGGCAAGCTGTCGGCCGCATCGGTGCATTCGCTGAGCAAGCAGGGCGGCCCGATGTCCGCCCCGGAGGTGGCGGCCTTTTCGGCATCGCCGCACGCGGCAGCCGCGATTCGCCTGCGCCGCTGGGACGATGGCGGCAAGCTCGATGGCATCGTCGTGCCGGATCTCCCCGACTGCCGCGAGCGGATCGCGCGCCTGCTGAAGGCGTGAGGG
>JBKOWC010000158.1:0-11528 GCA_046724215.1 Pseudomonadota bacterium
CAGGGCGCGGTGCAGCATGACCGGACGGTGGCGCTGGCCGTCCTCGCCGACGTAACTGGCGTCGAGCCGTTCCGGCAGCACGAAGTCGAGCTGCAACGTGCCGCACTGCCAGGTGCGCCCGATCGCATCGGTGAGATGGAACTCGACCTTGGGACCATAGAACGCGCCTTCGCCCGGCAGTTCCTCGAACGGCAACCCGGCGGCGCGCAAGGCCACGCGCAGGCCTTCTTCGGCGCGATCCCAAACGTCGTCCGTCCCGGCGCGCGGCGTCGGGCGAAGCGCCAGCTTCACGATCACGTTCTCGAACCCGAGATCGCGAAAGACGCGCATCTGCAGTTCGCAGTAGCGGACCGACTCCGGCGTGACCTGCTCTTCCGTGCAGAAGATGTGCCCGTCGTCCTGGGTGAAGGCGCGCACCCGCATGATGCCGTGGAGCGCGCCCGACGGCTCGTTGCGGTGGCAGGAACCGAACTCGGAGAACCGCAGCGGCAGGTCGCGATAGCTCTTCAGGCCCTGGCGGAAGATCTGCACGTGGCCGGGACAGTTCATCGGCTTGATGCCGAACTCGCGTTCGCCCTTGTCGATCACGACCTTGAACATGTTGTCGCCGTAGATGTCCCAATGGCCCGAGGCCTTGAACAGCGACTTGTCGATGAGCTGGGGCGTGCGCACTTCCAGATAACCGGCGGCGGCGATGCGATCGCGGATGAAGCCCTCGAGGGTGCGCCAGAGCGTCCAGCCCTTCGGGTGCCAAAACACCATGCCGGCCGCCTCTTCCTGCTGATGGAAGAGGTGCATCTCCTTGCCGATGCGGCGGTGGTCGCGCTTCTCGGCCTCCTCGAGCTGATGCAGGTAGGCCGCGAGCTGTTTCTCGTCCGGCCAGCAGGTGCCGTAGATGCGCTGCAGTTGCGCATTCCGCGCATCGCCCCGCCAGTAGGCACCGGCGAGCTTCATGAGCTTGAAGGCCTTGCCGAGCTTGCCCGTCGAGGGCAGGTGCGGCCCGGTGCACATGTCCAGCCACTTGCCCTGGCGATAGATCGAAATCTCCTCGCCGTCGGGAATCTCGTGCACCCACTCGGCCTTGTATTTCTCGCCATGATCCTGGAACCAGCGCGCAGCCTGGTCGCGGCTCCACACCTCCCGGGTGATCGTCTCGTCGCGGTCGACGATCTCGCGCATCTTCGCCTCGATCTTGGCGAAGTCGTCGGTCGAGAACGGATCGTCGCGGACGAAGTCGTAATAGAACCCGTTGTCGGTGGCCGGGCCGAAGGTGATCTGGGTTCCCGGATAAAGCTCCTGCACCGCCTCCGCCAGGACATGCGCGCAGTCGTGGCGCAGCAGCTCCAGGGCGTCGGGATGGGTCCGGGTGACGATCTCGATCTTGGCGTCGCGCTCGACGGGCCGCGACAGGTCCCTGAGCTTGCCGTCCACCTTGATGGCGAGCGCCGCCTTGGCCAGGCCGGGACCGATGCCCGCGGCGATGTCGGCGCCGGACACCGGACCGTCGAACCGGCGGACGCTCCCGTCGGGCAGCGTGATCGCGACCATGCGGCCTCGGATTGATGCAGTCAGGGACGAAAAATGCCGGCGAAATCTAGAGTTATTGGGGCCGCTGTCAAGGCGGCAGGGTCGCGCCGGTCGTGGGCTACTCCGCCGCTGCCGCGGCAGCTGTTGCCTCGCGGCACTGCTTGCGCGCCCGGCTGTAGGCTTCGTTGAGCCTGGCCATGCGCTCATGCGCAAAGCGGATGAGTTCGTCGGAGAGGCCCAGCGACGCCAGCTTGTCCGGGTGCAGCTCCTGCACCTTGCGGTGGTAGGCTTCTCGCAACGCGGTCTCGCCCACCGTTTCCGAAAGGCCGAAGATGTGGAACGGGTTCTCGGAATCGCCCGCCGCATTGGCCCGGGCGATCGGCTTGACGCGGCGGGTGTGCGATTTGACGAAGATCTCGATGGACCCGTCGAGCATCTCGAACGGCAGGAACACGCGCTCGTCGTTCATGAGGTCGGACAGGCGCTGCTGCTGGCCCACGAACAGGTAGCCGGTCCACAGCGTGCCGCTGTCGAATTCGACCTCGACCAGCAGCTTGTTCTTATAGATCTTCTTCGACTCGCCGTACAAACCACGCCTCCGCGATGGTGCCAGCCGCCCGGCGCGGAAGAGCGCCGCTCATGGCGGGGCCGCTAAGGTGACAGACTAGGGTCCAACCCCAAAGAATCGCCTAATATTTAAGCTAATCTTCGCTTTAACCCGTTGCGGCGCTCGGGGCGCCGTCCCGGTCGATCAACCGCCGGGATACCATTTCGGCTGCGCCTGCTTCTGGTTGCCGCGCTGCTCCTTGATCCGGTCATAGGCGTCGTTGATGCGCGCGATCTTCTCGTTCGCGAGCTGGACGAACTCGAGCGGCAGGCCCATGGACACCAGCTTGTCCGGGTGCGTTTCCTGGACCTTGCGGTGATAGACATTGCGCAGATCGTCGTCGCCGATCGACGGCGCGACCCCGAGTATTTCATAGGGGTCCGTCGTCGACATCGGCAGGGTCACCTGGTGGAGCGGCGTGACGCTGCGGATGGTCGATTTCCGGAGGATCTTGATGAGGCCTTCCGACGTCTCGAAGGGCAGGAACGCGCGCTCGTCGTTGAGCAGGTCGGGCAGCCGCTGCTGCTGACCGACGAAGACGCTGCCAACCATGCGCTGGCCGCTGTCGAATTCCATCTCGACCGCGAGCTTGGTCTGCTGCAGCCTGGAGTCCGCGTCGTTCATGCGCCTGTCCGTTCTCCGCCATTTCGATCGGGCGCCGCAGAGGCGGCGCACATCCGGCGAGGACTACGGTAAATTGGTCAATGACGCCTTAAGGAGCCTATTCGCGCTTAAGTTGCCGTGAACCACACTGAAGCACCGCTCGAAACTCTCGCGTGTCCCGAAGGCGGCCACATCGCCTATCGCCGCCTCGTCGCGCGGCCCGGCGACCGGCGCCCGGGCGTCGTGTTCCTGACCGGCTTCGCCTCGGACATGTCCGGCGGCAAGGCCTCGGCGCTGGCAGCTTGGGCGGCGGCGCGCGGCCAGGGCATGCTGCGCTTCGACTATTTCGGGCATGGACAGTCGAGCGGCGACTTTCGTGATGGCACCATCGGTCGCTGGACCGAAGACGCGCTGGCGGTCATCGATAGGCTGACGGCGGGACCGCAGATCCTGGTCGGCTCCAGCATGGGCGGCTGGATCATGCTGCTGGCGGCGCTCGCCCGCGCCGACCGGATCGCCGGCCTGGTCGGCATCGCGGCGGCACCGGATTTCACGGAGGAGTTGATGTGGGGCCGGATGTCGGCGGCGCAGCGCGAGGCGCTCGCGCGCGACGGCGTGATCCAGGAGCCGTCGAAATACGCCGACGTACCCTATGAGATCGGCCGTGCCTTGATCGAAGACGGGCGCCGGCATCTGCTTCTCGGGAGCCGCATCGACATCCGCTGCCCGGTCCGTCTGCTGCACGGGATGGCCGACCCCGACGTACCTTGGCAGACGAGTAAGCGGCTGGCGGAGCAGCTGACCAGCGGGGACGTGACCGTGACGCTCATCAAGGACGGCGATCACCGGCTGTCGCGCGACGTCGATCTCCAGCGCCTGCTCGCGGCGGTCGAAGAATTGTCAACCGCGTAGGCGCGGCTGGCTCTGCCGGTCGCCCCTACAGCAACGCACCCAAGCCGTCGCGATAACTCGGATACGTCAACTGCACGCCCAGCTCGCGCTTGATCCGCTCGTTGCGCACGCGCTTGTTGTCATCGTAGAAGCTGCGCGCCATCGCCGACAGCTCTGCCTCCGCGAAGGGCACCGCCGGCGGCGGCGACAGACCGAGCAGGCCGGCGGCAAATTCCACCACCTCCCAGGGCGGCGCCGGGTCGTCGTCGCAGACGTTGTAGACGGCGCCCGGATTCGGCTGCGCCATCGACGCGCGCAGCACCTGGACGATGTCGGCGACATGGATGCGGCTGAACACCTGCCCCGGTTTGATCACGCGCCTGGCGGTGCCGTCGCGCAGCGAGTCGAGCGCGCTGCGGCGGGGACCGTAGATGCCGGCGAGGCGGAAGATGTGCAGCGGCAGGCCTTCGGCATGGAACAGGCGGCTCCAGCCCGCTTCGGCCGCGACGCGGCGGCGGCCGCGCTCGCCGGTCGGCTGCAGGTCGCTGCGCTCGTCCACCCAATCGCCGCCGCGATCGCCGTAGACACCGGTCGTCGACAGATAACCGAACCAGTGCAGTCCCCGCAGACGCGCCAAGTCCGCACCATGGACGTCGAGCACGGGATCGCCGTCGCCATCGGGCGGCACCGACGTCAGCACGTGCGTCGCGCCGGCGAGGACGGCGGGCGGATCGGCGAGCGGCCGGCCGCGCTCGAAGAGCTGCGCGGTTATGCCGCGCCGTGCGAGCTCCGCCTGCGCTTCCGCCGTCCGGCTGGTGCCGCCGACCTGCCAGCCCTCGCGCCGCAGCCTGTCGGCCAAGGCGACGGCGCAATAACCGAGACCGAAGCAGAACAGGGTCGGAGCCGTGGTCATGACGTGAACATGTGATCGGGCGTGGTGCGGAACGGACGCGGCCATTATGATGGCCGCCTTCCATGAAGGCCATGCACACGACCAGATTCGCCTGCAACGCTTCGGCCGCCGCTTTCGTGGCGCTGCTCGCCGGCGGCACGCTGCGCGCGAATGCCGACGACTTCACCTTGGACGGCGCGCAGGCGCAGGAATACGCGGATTGCATGACGCTGGCGCGGCGCGTCCCGAACGATGGCTATCAGAGCGCGATGGCCTGGCAGCTCAAGGGCGGCGGCGAGCCGGCGCGGCATTGTGCGGCCGTGGCCCTAATCGGCCTCGGCCGCGACAAGGAAGCCGCCGGCCAGCTGGAGAAGCTCGGCACGGACATGAGCAAGGACCGGCCGGACCTGGCGGGCGAGCTCTTCGCCCAGGCCGGTCAGGCCTGGACCATGGCCGGCGACCTGCAGCGCGCGCTCACGGCGCAGACCACCGGCCTGACGTTCGCGCCCTCCGATGTCGACCTGCTCGTCGACCGGGCGGTGACGCAGGCCGGCCTCAACGACTACAAGAAGTCGATCGAAGATCTGGACAAGGCCCAGGGCATCGCCCCGGACCGCGCCGACGTACTCACTTACCGCGCGAGCGCCTGGCGCTTCCTCAACGACCTCGTCAAGGCGCGCGCCGATGCCGACGCGGCGCTGACTCTCGATCCGAAGGATCCCTATGCGCTGCTGGAGCGTGGCAACATCCGCCGCCTCACGAGCGACCTCGAAGGCGCCCGCCAGGACTGGACGCAGGTCGTCGCCCTTGCCGGCGGCACGCCCGCCGGCGACGCCGCGGCGGCGAACCTGAAGAAGCTCGACACCGCACCTACCGCGCCGGCATCCTCCCCGCCGCCGCCTGCAGCAGCGCCAGCAGCCCCTCCAGCAACTGCACCGGGGTCGGGGGGCAGCCCCTGATGTGCACATCGACCGGGATGATGTCGGCAACCGCGCCGGCGCAGGCATAGCTGCCGGCGAAGACGCCGCAGTTGGCGGCGCAGTCGCCGGCGGCCACGACCCATTTCGGATCCGGCGTGGCGTTGTAGGTCCGCCTCAGCGCCTCCGCCATGTTGTGCGTCACCGGGCCGGTCACGAGCAGCACGTCGGCGTGGCGCGGCGAGGCCACGAAGCGCAGACCGAAGCGCTCGAGGTCGTAGAACGGATTGGCGAGCGCGTGGATCTCCAGCTCGCAGCCGTTGCAGGAGCCGGCGTCGACCTCGCGGATCGAGAGGCTGCGGCCGAGCCGCTTGTGCGCCAGGACGTCGAGCCGTCCCGCCAGTTCCGCCATCGCCGCATCGCCGGCGGCGGGGCCTTTCATGGTGCGCGGGCCGCGGAGCAGATTCTCGCTCAGGACTCTCCACATCGGCGTTAGCCCCTACAGATCGTGCCCCGAATAGGAGCAGTTGAACGACTTGTTGCAGAGCGGGAAGTCGGCGACGATGTTGCCTTCGATCGCCGCCTCCAGCAGCGGCCACTGGAACCAGGAGGGGTCGCGCGGATGGCAGCGCTCGATGCGGCCGTCGGCCCCGAGACGGACCCAGGTCAGGATCTCGCCGCGGAACGCCTCGACCAGCGCCATCCCTTCGCCCGGCCGCGCCGGCAGCGCGACCGCGATGGGGCCCGCCGGCAGGCCGTCAAGCAGCTGCCGCAGCAGGCCGAGGCTCGCCTCCACCTCCTTGGCACGGATCCAGACCCGCGCGTTGACGTCGCCCTCGGCCATCACCGGCACCGCGAAGTCGAGATCGTCGTAGGGCGGATAGGACGGGCTGCGCCGCGCATCCTGACCGCGGCCGACGGCGCGGCCGACATGGCCGCCGGCGCCGAAGCGATGCACGAGCGCCGCGCGCGTGATGCCGGTGCCGACGGTGCGGTCGAGCAGCGACGGCTTGTCGTCATAGACGCGCATCAGATGCCGGAAGCGCGGCTCGATTTCCGCGATGAGCGATCGCAGCCGCGTCATGCCGGCGGCGTCGAGATCGGCCGCGACGCCGCCGGGCACGACGCCGTCCATCATCAGGCGATGGCCGAAGCAGTCCGCCGCCGCGCGCAGCGCCCTCTCGCGCAGCACCGTGCATTCCGCCAGCATGAGCGGGAAGGTAGCGTCGTTGCAGATGGCGCCGATGTCGAAGACATGGTTGGCGATCCGCTCCAGCTCCGCCATCACGGCGCGCAGCCAATGGGCACGCGGCGGCGCCTCGATGCCGAGCGCCGCCTCGACGGCGCGGGCGAAGGCGAGGCTGTGGGCGACGGCGCTGTCGCCGGAGATGCGCGCCGCGAGCCGCGCTCCCTCCGCCGGCAGCTTGCCGATCATCAGCCGCTCGATGCCCTTATGGACGTAGCCGAGGCGCTCCTCCAGCCGCACGACCAGTTCGCCGTTCACATGGAAGCGGAAATGCCCGGGCTCGATGATGCCGGCATGCACCGGACCGACGGGAATCTGGTGCACGCGCGCGGCGTCCACGCCATCCGCATCCTCGACCGGCAGGAACGCGTAGTCGGTGGCCGCGCGCGGCGTCGCCGACTCCGACCCCATCAGCGGGTACCGCACCGGCCACTGGCCATGGTCGAGCCAGGGACGTGTGTCGTCGGCGCCCTCGGCGACGAGGCCGTAGAGATCGCCCAGCATCCGTTCCAGCCGCTGTGCGCTCGGCCGCACCCCGGCCAGCGACGGGAAACGGCCTTGCGGGCACGGAAGCGTGACGACTCCGATCCCGTCGGTTCCCTCGCTGCCTTCATCGCGCAGGGCCAGGTGCACGCAGGCATGGCCGTCGCTGCCGCGGTCGCCCCAGAGGCCGAGCAACGACCAATTTGCCGTTGTCAGGCGGCCGCGCAGCGACTCCCACCCGGCCGCATCGACGACGACGCGCGGCCACGGACGGTGGTCCGCCACCGCCGCAGCACCGGCAAGACACGCCTGCAGGGAATCCGGCGCAACCATCGGCGTCATCCCAGCAACCGCGCCACGGCCTGGAACCACTGGACCAGGTGCGGCGGAATGTAGAGTCCGGCGGTGGCGACCAGCCCCAGATGCGCCCACAGCGGCAGCAGCGATGCCCGGACGCGGACATGGCCGCCGTCCGGCACCTCGCCGAAGGCGACGCCCTGCAGGCGCAGGACGAGCGCGCCGAAGCCGACGAGCAGGCCGAGCACGAGGGGAATCGCCAGCAGCGGCTGGCGCGCCATCGTCGAGGTCACCACCAGGAACTCGCTCGTGAAGATGCCGAGCGGCGGCAGCCCGGCGATGGCGACCACGCCGAGGACGAAGGTCCAGCCGAGCAGCGGGTGGCTCACCGTGAGGCCGCGGATGTCGGCGAGCTTCTGCGTGCCCTTGACCTGCGCGATATGGCCGACGGCGAAGAAGATCGCCGACTTGGTCAGGCTGTGCATGGTCATGTGCAGCAGGCCGGCGAAGTTGGCGAGCGGCCCGCCCATGCCGAAGGCGAAGGTGATGATGCCCATATGCTCGATCGACGAGTAGGCGAACATGCGCTTGATGTCGCGGCGGCGGTAGAGCATGAAGCCGGCCAGCAGCAGCGACGAGAGTCCCATCGTGACCATGAGGGGGCCGGGCGCGATGGCGCCTGCATTGGCCGCCAGCAGGATCTTGAAGCGCAGCACGGCATAGAGCGCGACGTTGAGCAGCAGCCCCGAGAGCACGGCCGAGATCGGCGTCGGGCCCTCGGCGTGGGCGTCCGGCAGCCAGGCGTGGAACGGCGCCAGCCCGACCTTGGTGCCGTAGCCCGCCAGCAGGAAGACGAAGGCGAGGTTGAGGATGGCCGGATCGAAGCGGGCGACGTTGTCGAGGAGCAGCGTCCAGGCCATGGCGCTCTCGCCCGGGCCCATCACCGGCTGCGCCGCCAGGTACATGAGGATGGTGCCGAAGAGCGCCAGCGCGATGCCGACGCCGCAGAGGATGAAGTATTTCC
Source organism: Pseudomonadota bacterium (assembly GCA_046724215.1). GTDB lineage: Bacteria > Pseudomonadota > Alphaproteobacteria > Dongiales > Dongiaceae > JBKOWC01. The sequence goes on from JBKOWC010000158.1 coordinate 8,488, forward strand.
ACGCCGCCTCGATCGCCTCGCGCGTGCGATAGAGGCTGACCATGAGTGCCGTCGCCAGCGTGGCGCCCTCGACCGCCACCCACATGATGCCCAGGTTGTTGGCGACGAGCGCCAGCAGCATGGTGAACATGAAGGCCTGGTACATGCCGTGATAGAAGCGCAGGCGCACGGCGTCGAGGCGCCCCGTCTCCACCTCGTGCCCGATATAGCTGGCGCTGAACACCGAGGTGGTGAAGCCGACGAAGGCGGTGAGCGCCACCAGATAGACGTTGAAATCGTCGATGAAGAAATAGCTGCCGGCCGCCGGCCGGTAGCGGAACAGCGACAGGCCGGCAATCAGCGTGACGAGCGAGGCCAGCACGTTGAGCCGCGCGGTGATCCGATAGTGGCGGCCGCCGACGATGCCGAGTATCGGCGCCGCGACGATGGGCGTGCCCAAGATGAACCAGATCGGGTTCATTCGCGCTCGCCCCGGAAGGTCTCGAGATAGTGCAGGTCGAGCGTGTCGAAGCGCTCGCGGATGTGGAAGAAGAAGACGCCGAAGATGATGAACGCCACCATGACCGAGAACGCGACGCTCATCTCCACCACGAACGGCATGCCCTTGACGCCGACGGCGGCGAGGATGAGGCCGTTCTCGAGCGACATGAATCCTACCACCTGCGTCACCGCGTTGCGCCGCGTGATCATGATGAGCAGACCGAGCAGCACGACCGAGAGCGCCAGCGCCAGGTTCTCGCGCGTGATGGCGACCGACTGGTAGGTGATCGGCAGCACCAGCAGGATGGCGAGCGCCACCAGCGCGACGCCGATGATCATGGTGAGGCCCATGCCGAACACGGTCTCGACCGTGCGGTGGATCTGCAGCCGCAGCACGATGCGGTGCAGCGCCACGGGAATGGCGATCGCCTTGAACAGCAGCGCGATGAGGGCGGTGATGTAGAGGTGCGGCGCGTCCTGCACGAACGCCTGCCAGGCGGCGGCGGCGGCGAGCAGCGCCGCCTGCAGCGCGAAGGTCTGCAGCACGCCGAAGATGCGCCGCTGGAACAGGAGGCCGAAGCTCAGCACCAGCACGGAGGCGCCCAGCAGGTGCGCGACGTCGAAGGCGAGCGTCCCCATCTGCATCTGCTAGAGCCCTTTCGACACGTAGAGGAAGATCACCGCCAGCAGGCCCAGCAGCAGCGCCGCACCCAGGAACTCGCTCACGCGGAAGACACGCATCTTGGCGATCGAGGTCTCGAACAACGCGAGCAGCAGGCCGCCCGCGACCATCTTCGCGAGCCAGGCCAGGAGCCCGATGCCGAGCGCGCGCGCGTCGGCGCCGGGCACGGCCATGCCCCAGGGCGCGAAGATGCCGGCGATGAGCGAGAGATAGAGCAGGAGCTTCAGCATCGCCGCGCCCTCCATGAGGGCGAGGTGGCGGCCGGAATATTCGAGGATCATCGCCTCGTGCACCATCGTGAGCTCGAGATGCGTCGCCGGGTTGTCGACCGGCACGCGGGCATTCTCGGCGATCGCCACCATGACCATGGCGACGAGCCCGAGCCCGAGCGAGACGCGCAGGCCGACCGACGTCGCCAGCAGCGTCTCGGCGATGTGGGCGAGCGCCGTCGTGCCGACGAGGAGCGACACGGTGAAGATCACCATCAGCATCGCCGGCTCGGCCAGCGAGGCGAACATCAGCTCGCGGCTGGCGCCGATACCGCCGAAGCTGGTGCCGACGTCGAGCCCGGCGAGCGCCATGAAGAAGCGGGCGCCGCCGAGGAGCGCTGCCAGCGCGATGAGGTCGGCAGTCGGCCCGAGCAGCAGATCCGTGCTGAAGGCGGGCACCAGCGAGATCGCGACCCAGATGGCCGTGAACGTCAGATAGGGCGCCACCCGGAACAGCACCGACGCGCTCTCGGCGACGATCGCCTCCTTGCGCAGCAGGCGCCAGAGGTCGCGATAGGGCTGCAGCACCGGGGGCCCGCGGCGCCCGAGCAGCAGCGCCTTGACCTTGCGCACCAGGCCGGTGAGCGCCGGCGCGGCCGCCAGCATCAGCAGCAGATGCAGCAGCTGGTAGGCCGTCGCGATCATTGCGTGAAGGCCACGATGGTGAGCAGCAGCGCCAGCGCCGCGAACATCATCGAGAGATAGCGGCGGATGGTGAGAAACTGCAGGACGTTGAGCCGCTCGGTGAACCAGCCGAGTCCGTCGGCCACGGGCGCATAGAGTCCTTGCCAGATGAGGTCGCGCACCCGCACCTCGAGGCGGGCCGGGCGGCGATCGTCCGGCGGCGGCATGTCGACGCGTTCGCTCGCCTGGAACAGCGACGTCCCGAAGACGCGCCGCAGCGGCTGCGCCAGGCTGTCGGCGCTGTACTGCGTCTGCGGCCGCGGATCCGGGAATCCGCAATCCCAGGCCGGCGCCCGCCGCACCCGGTTCGAGGCGAAGCCGTGGACGAGGAGCATCACGATGACGGCGAGCCCGGCCACGGCGACGAGAATGACGAGCCCGCTATAGCTGGTATAGCTGTCCGGCAGCGGCACGAACCAGAGCAGGCTGGCGACGCCGGCGCCGGGCAGTCCCTGCCCCAGCAGCTGCCGGCTCACCGGCTCGATCAGGCCCACTGCCAGGAGCGGCAGCACGCCGAGGACCACGCAGGCGGCGGCAAGGATCGCCAGCGCCGCGCGCATCGTCGCACTACCCTCGATGGCGGCTGCCGCGGCGGCCGAGCGCGGGCGTCCCAGGAAGACGATGCCGAAGGCCCGCACGAAGAGTGCCGCCGCCAACGCCGCCGTCAGCGCCAGCAGCGTGCCGATGACGACGATGCCGAATTTCAGCTCCCATTGCGGCAGCTGCGTCCCCGTCAGGATCGCCTGGAACGTGAGCCATTCCGACACGAACCCGTTCAGCGGCGGCAGCGCCGAGAGGCCGGCGGCACCGATGAGGAAGCAGAACCCCGTGACGGGCATGCGGTGGATGAGGGCGCCCAGGCGCTCGATGTCGCGCAGCCCCGTCGCGTTCAGCACGGCGCCGGCGCCGCAGAACAGCAGGCTCTT
>JBKOWC010000170.1:0-13399 GCA_046724215.1 Pseudomonadota bacterium
GTGCATGTATGCGAGCGGCAACAGCCTGCCGTCGCGTCCATACAGCCCCTATCCGTCCGGACCCTACGCTCCCTACGGCTACTACTGACGACGCCGCGCAGCGCGACAGGGAGCGGCCCAGAGCGGCGCCGTGGTCCTCCCCTGCCTCAACCAAAAGGGGCGCGTCGCCGGCCCTGGACCGCCCGCAGCTTAGGCGCCGGCGAGACCGTGCCATCATTCGCGCGCGACATTTGCTGGCGCCGAATCGTCCTCTTGGCGCGAAGAGCTACAGCCCGCTCGATTTCAGGAACGCCTCGATCGCATCGAGGCTGCCGGTCGCCAGCGGTCCTTCGGGTCCGGCCAGCCGCATGAGCGCGAACTGGCCTGCCGCCGGCGAGGCTTCCGCTCGATTGGCCGTCCCGTCCAGCGAGTCGATGGTCCAACCGCGTTCCCGGGCGCGCTGCTCCAGCGCCTTCCACCGGCGGGCCTCTTCGAGATTCATCATGCCACCCTCCGCACTTGCGGCGGCGGTAACTGCCACAGCCGCGGCGGCGTGGCAAGCCGCGGCGCCGCGGATCAGAACGGCGAGCGCGGCGCCGGCGGCAGCGACGCGGCGATTCCGAGCGCCGCTTCCCGCTGCGGCCCGCCATAGGCGTCGATGACGATCTGCCCGGTCGCGCGCTGCTCCGGCGACAGCTGTGCCCACCAGCGGGCGCAGGCGTCGTAGTAGGCGGGGGCCATCTTGTAGTCCGCGCCGGTGAAGGCGTGGTTAAAGCATGCCAGCATCTTGTCGGTCGCATCGCCGGACATGACCGGGCTTCGCATGGGCCTGCTCCCCGTGGCGGCCGCGGTCGACCGCGTTCCTACAGTAAGGCCGGGGCCGACGCCTTGGAAGGCCGTTCCGGTCAGGCCGCGAGAAGCGTAAGCGGCGGTCTCGTGTGGTCTTTTTGTGCCATCCGGCGCTTCCCGCGGGGCTCGCGGAAACGATGTCGTAGGCTCCGACGTCATGTCGGGGAAAGGTGACATGCGAGACGGCGTGGACGAACGGTCGCCGCGATCCGAGTCCGTGATGCGGGCGGCGCAAGCGCTGTTCCGCGGCGACGACTATTTCCGCGAGGTCCTGGAGGACCTGCCGGCGGCCGTCTACGTCACCGACGAGGCCGGCCGCATCACCTTCTACAACGAGGCGGCCGTCGCGCTCTGGGGCTGCCGCCCGGAACTGGGCCGCAGCGAATGGTGCGGGTCGTGGAAACTCTACCGGCCCGACGGGACGGCGTTGCCGCACGCCGAATGTCCCATGGCGCAGGCGCTGCGCGAAGGCCGCCCGATCCGCGGCGTGGAGGCGGTGGCCGAGCGACCCGACGGCACGCGCGTGCCCTTCATGCCGTTCCCGACGCCGCTCTATGACGAGTCGGGCGCCCTCATCGGCGCCGTGAACATGCTGATCGATCTGACGGAGCGCAAGCGGGCCGAGCACTACGAGCGGCGCCTCGCGGCGATCGTCGAATCCTCCGACGACGCGATCCTGAGCAAGGACCTCAACGGCATCATCAACAGCTGGAACCGCGGCGCCGAGCACCTCTTCGGCTACACGGCCGCGGAGGCGATCGGCAAGTCCGTCCTGATGCTGATTCCGCCTGACCATGCCGACGAGGAGCCCCGGATCCTTGAGCGCATCCGGCGCGGCGAGCGCATCGAGCACTACGAGACCATCCGCCGCCGCAAGGACGGCACGCTGGTCGAGATCTCGCTCTCGGTATCGCCGCTCAGGAACGCCGAGGGGCGGATCATCGGCGCCTCGAAGATCGCCCGCGACATCACCGAGCGCCGACGGGCGCAGGAGCAGCAGACCCTGCTCCTCAGGGAACTCAAGCACCGCATCAAGAATACCCTGGCGACCGTGCAGGCCATCGTGCGGCAGACGCTGCGCGGCGCCACGCCGGAGGAACACGCGGCCTTCGTCGGCCGCATCCAGGCGCTCGCGCGGGCCCAGGACGCGCTGACCGACGAGAACTGGAATCGGGCGCCGCTGCGCGCGGTGATCATCCAGGCGGTCGCCGCCTTCGACGACAGCAGCCACGAGCGCGTTCTGCTCGATGGACCCGCGGACATCTGGGTCGATGCCGAGCAGTCGTTCCGCCTGACGATGGCGCTGCACGAACTCGCCACCAACGCCGTGAAATATGGCGCTCTCTCGACCGCGCGCGGCCAGGTGCGGGTGAGCTGGGAACTCGTGCAGGACCCCCGCGGCAAGCGAGCGAAGGTCCGCTGGCAGGAGAGCGGCGGCCCACCGGTGACGCCGCCGCGGCACAAGGGCTTCGGATCGCTCCTCATCGAGCGCATTCTCGAAGGCGCGGCCGACGCGACGCGCCTGGAGTTCAACGCCGAGGGCGTGGCCTGCGTTTTCGAAGTCCCGCTCTAGCCGGCCGCGGGTCCTGCGTGTCCGCACACCAGGTTCGCCTCTCAGCCGCGGCGGCAACCGTCCGCGTTCGGTCGCGTTAGATTCCCATGGTGCCGCGAAAACAGCCACCGCCGGATCCCGCCAAGCCGCCAAGCGTTCTCGTCGTCGAGGACGAAGTGCTCGTGCGCACGAGCGTCGCCGAATACCTGCGCGCCTGCGGATACCGCGTGCTCGAAGCGAAGGATGCCGATGAAGCGACGCAGATTCTGCGGAACGACGACGACATCGATATCGTGTTCACGGACGTGCAGATGCCGGGCAGCCTCGACGGGTTCGGGCTCGCACAGTGGGTGCGCCGGGAACGGCCGAGGATTCGGGTCATAATCACGTCGGGCGTGGCGCGCACGAGCCAGGACGCCGGCGACCTCTGCGAAGAGGGGCCGCTGCTCGCCAAGCCCTACGATCACCGGGACCTCGAGCGCCGCATCCGGCGGCTTCTCGCCAATCGCTAGTCTGCGGCCCGGAACATTGCGCGGCGCGCGGCCGATGCGGCCTTATGACAATAGTCCGCCCGGCGGAACTGTTGTAAACCGGGAACCGAAGCCCCAATTTGCCACTGATGATCATAGCGGACGGGTGCCATGATGGCCCCAGGGGTCACCGGAAGAATGTCGGAGGAAAGCGCATGACCGGGAAATTCGTTGCAAGTTTCATCGCCGCGTATCTGGTGGTCGTCGGCACGGCCTTCGCCTGGGACGCTGCTCTCGAGAAGAAGTCGCAGTCTGCGATCGGCGAGTTCAAGAGGGCGGATCCCAGCATCGACGCCTTCTTCAAGGAGGCCTATGGCTACGCGATCTACCCCGAGATCACCAAGGGAGCCGTCGTCGTCGGCGGCGCCGGGGGCGACGGCGTGGTCTACCAGGGCGGCGCCGCCATCGGTTCCAGCTCCATGTCGCAGGCGACCATCGGCCTCCAGCTGGGCGGGCAGACCTATCGGGAAGCGATCTTCTTCAAGGACAAGGGCGCGCTCGACAACTTCAAGCTGGGCAATTTCGAGCTGGCGGCCGGCGCCTCGGCCGTCGCCGTGAAGTCGGGCGCGTCGAAGACGGCGGGCTACAACAACGGCGTCGCCATCTTCACCATGGCCAAGGGCGGCCTGATGTTCGAGGCGGCGGTCGGCGGCCAGAAGTTCACCTACCAGCCGAAATAGGCGTCGGGGCCTGAAGGTTGCGCCGGCCGGCGTTGGCGGCCGGCGCCCGTTTTCAGTCGTCGTGGCGCTGGCGGCGCCACTGATCGACGACGGCTTGCAGCTCCTCGCGATCGTCGGCGTCGTCCTTCTTCCAGGCGGTGGAGAAGGACGCGGTGGCGCTGCGCGGCCGCTCGTCCGCCGGCAGCGTGTCGAAGACGAGGCGCATCGGCATGACGATGCCCTCGCCGACGCCGATCGCCTCGGCGGTGCCGAGCGAACCCAGCGCTTCCAGCAGCCCGACGATGCCGTCGGAGAGCGACGAGCGCACCCACTGCTGATCGCGCTCGTGGGTGAGGCGCATGGCGAAGATGGTGCTGCATTGCGACAGCATGGTCGCCGCCAGCTCGGCCGGTCGCTGGCTGGCGATGCCGAGCGAGAGGCCGTATTTGCGGCCCTCCTTGGCGATGCGCGCCAGCACGCGCTTGGTCGGCTCGAAGCCGGCTTCGGGATTCTCCGGCGCGTAGAGATGCGCCTCCTCGCAGACCAGGAGGATCGGCCAGCGGCCGCGACTCCAGGTCGCGAAATCGAAGGCCGTGCGGCAGAGCACGGACACGACGACGTTGAGGATCTCGAACGGCACGCCCGAGAGGTCGAGGATGGTGATCGGCTTGCCCTCGACCGGCACGCGGAAGATGGAGGAGAGGATCGGCACCATCAGGTCGCGCGTCGTGACACTCTTGCCGAACATGAAGCCGAAGCGGGCGTCGTTCTGCAGCGTGACGATGGCGGTCTTGAGCGCCTGGTAGGGGGCGATGCTCTCCGGCTTCTCCAGCCGCCCGAGCACGTCTTCGATGTACTCGCCGACCTGACCGATACGATAGGGCGTCGGCGTGTCCGAGGTGATCGTGCGTTCGTCGGCCGACGACCCCAGAAACTGCCGCTTGGCCTGGGTGACGAGGTCGTTGAGCAGCGCCGCCTCGACATTGGAGATGCTGGCGCCGGCGTTGGTCAGCACGGCGCGCAGCTCCGTGAAGTTGAACAGCCAGTGCGGCAGCTGCAGCTTGTGCAGGTCGATCACGTTGGCCTGCTCGCCGAAGGCGCGGGCGTACTCGTTGTGCGGATCGAGCAGCAGCACATGGCCGTTGGGATTGCGCTTCAGGATCGCCTTGAGGATCAGCGTCACGGCGCAGGACTTGCCGGTGCCGGTGGCGCCGAGCACGGCGAAATGCTTGCCCAGCAGGTCGTCGACGTTGACCTGGGCCGGGAGATTCGGGTCCTGCTGGATGCTGCCGATGCGGGCCGACTGCGGTCCGTCGCGCACGAAGACGAAGCGCAGGTCGGCCTGGGTCGCCGCATACACCGGGCTGCCCAGGACGGGATAGGTCGAGACGCCGCGCCGCATGTTGGCGCCGCGGCCGGTGCCGACCGTGACGGACTCGCCGACCAGCTCCAGTTCGAGAAAGCGGGTCTCGGTTCCCTTGCCGTTGGGCGCCGGCTTGGCGATGGAGAGGGCGTTGACCATGCCGAACGCGACCGAGCTCTTGGTCGGCACCTTGACGACGCAGCCGACCTGCAGGCTGTCCGACATGTCGAGCTGCGCCTTGACGTCCTCGATCTCGATCATGACCACGAGCTTGGCGCCCTCGATCGCGACGATGCGGCCGATGCGATGATCGGGCGAAAGCTCGAGGGACGGGCCCGCCGCCGCCGCCAGCGCGGCGGTGCTGCTGCCGCTACTGCCGCTCCCGCTTCCGGCGCCGCCGAACCGTTCCTGCAGGCGCCGCCGCATCTCCGCGATGAGCGCATCGCCGGCGGACGTCGTTTCTGGCTTGCGGGCGAGCTGGGCCGACATGTCAGGAGTCCCGGCGCACGCTGTTCGGCGGCAGGTAGATGCAGGCCGCCGTGCCCGAGCCCGCCACGGACTCGATGAAGAAGCGGCCACCCTGCAGCTCGATGAAGGCCTTGGCCAGCGCCAGGCTCAGCTGGCGCGTGTCGGCGCGGCGGTCGTTCGTCCGCGGCAGGCCGATCGGGAGCAGGGCCTTGTCGACCTCGGCCGGCGTCATGCCGGCGCCGCCGTCGATGACCGACAGCATCAGACCGCCGTTGTTCTCTTCGAACAGCTCGATGTCGATGCCGCCGCCGGCCGGCGTCGACCACAGCGCGTGCATCAGCACGTCGTCGAAGATGCGCCGCAGGCGTTTGGCATCGGTGCGAATCCGCGTCGCCGTGGGCAGGAAGTTCACCGTGACGCCCTTGGCCTGCATGCGCGCGTCGATGGCGTCGAGGCTGGCGGCGATGACGGAATCGAGGTTGAGGTCTTCGGGGACGAGCGCCGATTCGCCGGACTCGATCTGGGCCAGCTCCAGCACGTCGCCGATGAGGTCGCGCAGATGCGCGGCGACCGCGCCGATCTCGCCGGCGCCGGAGCTCCCGATCGCCATCGCTTCCGCGTCCTCGGGCGCCAGCGCCTGCGCCAGCCGGATGATGGCATCGAGCGGCGCGCACAGCTCGCGGCTCATGGTCGCCATGAAGGCGGCCTTGGCACGCGTCGCGGCCTCGGCCACCGCCTGCGCCTCGCGCGCCCGCTCGGCGGCGCGCTGCGCATCGTCGCGGCTGCGCCGCAGCGCCTGTTCGGCCTCATCCTCGTCGCACAAACGCTCGTACTGCGCGATGTAGCGGCGCAGGATCGTGGCGCGCCTGACGCGCGAGGTCGAGATCTCCGGAGTGGCGACGCCCGGCATGCCGGCACCCTTTCCGTGTGCACATACAGCCCGTGACCCATCCACCATAATTAAGTCCTGCTAAAGATCGGTAAAGAACGCGTTGACTATGTTTCGGGGCGAAAACGCGCCGTATTTGAGGAATATTTGCCCAGTCGAAAGAAAGCGCCGCAAACAGCGGTCCGTCGAGCGGCAGCCCGACATTAGTTCTCCGCGAGCGACCGCATCGCCGCCGCGGAATTCATGAGAATCGAACTCCAACTGCCGGCACCGGTCGAAGGGGGATCGGTGAGGCCGACGTCAAGGAGGTCCGGCTGCAGGCCGCGACGTGCCGGCGGCGAATAGCGCCTTCATACTGCGGAAGGGGCCATGCGCCGGCGGGGAAGCCGGGCTAGAGTTCGCGCGGCTCCGCCAGCAAGCGGAGCAGAACCCTCGTTGCGGCGCGGATGTCCTGCCGGATGTGCGTGCCGCACGACTTGGCGTCGCCGCGGCGCAGCGCCCGGAGCGCCAGGCGATGCTGCTCGTTGGCGTCGACATAGTTGCCCGAGCGGTGCAGCAGATGGAAATAAGGGCTCACTTGCAGCCACAGCCCTTCGATGACGCCCAGCAGCGACTCCGACCCGGCGGCGCCGTAGATCGTGAAATGAAAATCGTGATTGGCGCGCACGTAGGCGTGCGTGTCGCCGTCGCCCGCCGCTTTCCCCATGGTCGCGACGAGGTCCGCGAGCCTCGCGCAATCGGCGGCGGCGATGTGCGTCGTCGCCCATTCCGCGGCGATGCCCTCGAGTTCCATGCGCACCTTGGACAGGTCGCGCAGGCGATCCGCCGCCAGCTGGGGAATCCCCACTGACCGTCCGGAGATGACGGTCAAGGCGCGTTCGCCGGTCAGGCGCTGCAACGCCTCGCGCACCGGCATGGCGCTGACCCCGAAGGCGTGCGACAGGCTCTGGATCGTGACAAGCTCGCCCGGCTTCAGGTCGCCGTCGAGGATCATGGACTTCAGGCGGCGATAGATCTCGCTCGGCAGCGTGGCCCGCTCGAGCTGCATCCTCGGCAAGCTTGCTGCTCGGCGGCGCGGTTCGGTGGCGGGTGCGGATATCGTCATGTCGGCCGAGGCGAAGGATCGCGGTTGCAGCATCTTCGGACGCAGGCCACAGGCTTGCAACGCTCATGATATTCGATTTATGATCATTTGATCAAATATGCCGGCCTCGACGGTGACCGCGGGGCCGCCCCGGCGACGCTATCGGCGTGCGCCCATGCAACAGGGTCACCAGTCGGGAGGACGACATGCGATTGACGAAGACGGCGTCGCTTATCATGGCGGCCTGCGCGCTCGGCGCGGGCCTGCTCGCATCGCTCGGCACCGCGTCCGCAGCGGACAAGTTCAAGATCTTCCTGTCGATGAGCTACATCGGCAACGACTGGCAGGCCGAGGCCGCCAACATGGTGAAGGCGATGGCCAGCCACAGCAGCATGCGCGACAAGGTCGACCTGGAAGTGCAGGTCGCCGGCCCGAACGCCCAGCGGCAGATCCAGCAGATCAACGCCATGGTCCAGGCCGGGGCGCAGGCCATCGTCACCTTCCCGATTTCCCCGACCGCCCTCAACGCCGCCGTCAAGAATGCCTGCGACAAGGGCGTGCTCGTCTTCGCCTACGATGCCGAGATCACCGAACCCTGCGCCTACAACATCTCCATCGACCAGGAGGAAGCGGGCCGCGTCACCGCCGAGTGGCTGGTGAAGAAGCTGAACGGCAAGGGCAACATCGTCGTCATTACCGGCGTACCCGGAACCTCCGTCGATACCCTGCGCACCAAGGCGGCGAAAGAGGTGTTCGCGAAACATCCGGACATCAAGATCGTGGCCGAGGCCGTGGGAATGTGGAGCCAGGCGGTGGCACGCACGGAGCTCTCGAAGATCCTCGCCACCCACAGCTGGAACGACATCAACGGTCTGTGGATGCAGGTGGGCTGTTATACGGCGAATGCCATGGAGCTCGAGGCCGGCAAGAAGCCGGAAGAGCTGTTGCCCTGCGCCGGGGAAGGCTCCAACGGCGGTCGCATCCAGATGCTGCCGGCGAGCGCCAAGGTCGAGGGCGGCGACTGCCCGTACTGCGCGTTGAACGCGCCGCGCATCTCCTACGCGTCGCCGCCCTATTCGGGCGGTCTCGCGCTCAAGCTCGCCGTCGCGAAGCTCGAAGGCAAGGACGTTCCGAAGCGGGTCACGCTGCCCCTGCCGCTCGTCACGAACGAGACGATCAAGTACTGCGAGACCGGATCGTGGGAAGAGATGAAGGCGGGCTGCAACGCATTTCCGCCGGCGCTCGTGCCCAATCCGGGTTGGTTCGCCTCGATCTTCTCCGATCAGACGCCGGAGATCGGCTTCCAGGCGGCGCTCGTCGGCCAGCCCGAGCCCTGAGCGCGCGATCGTCGGGAGAGCGGGCGCCGATTGCGGCCCGCTCTTTCCGACGCTAGACCGGTGGTGTGCATCAGCTAGAGGGCGGCCCGACCCAAGGCTCGCCGTCCGCCTCCACCGCCGCCTGCAGCAGTGAGGATGCCCGCCATGTCATCCGCGGCTCCCGCCATCGAGGCCGACCGCATCCGCAAGGCCTTCGGCGCCACTGTCGCCGTCGACGACGCCTCGTTCACGATCGCGGCGGGCAGCGTGCATGCGCTCCTCGGCGAGAACGGCGCCGGCAAGTCGACCATCGTCAAGCTGCTGAGCGGCCTGCTGACTCCGGATTCCGGATCGTTCCGCCTGTTCGGCGCGCCCGCCCATCTGTCGAGTCCGCGGACCGCCCATCAGCAAGGCATTCAGACGGCGTTCCAGGAGATGACCCTGGTGCGCGACCTGACCGTGCTGGAAAACGTGCTGCTGCCCTACGCGCCGGTCAATCCATTGGGCATGGTGAAGCGCCGCCAGGCGGAGGCCGCCGTTGCCGCGCATTTCGCGGCGCTCGGCATCGGCGACATCCGGCTCAACGACGAGGTTCGCGATCTGGATCTCGCCGTGAAGCAGAAGATCGAGATCGCGCGGACGCTCTACCGGCAGCCGCGCATCCTGCTGCTGGACGAACCCACCTCGTCGCTGTCCGGGCGGGACGTCGATTGGCTCGGCGATCTCATCGCGCAGCAGAAGGCCAAGGGCGTGACGGTGGTCTTCATTTCGCACCGGTTGCGCGAGGTCAGGAGCTTCTGCGATTCGCTCACCGTGCTGCGCAACGGCCAGCATATCGCCAGCGGCAAGGTGGCGGAGCTCGGCGACGAGGAGGTCGTGCGCATGATCGTCGGCCGCTCCCTCGGCCAGGCCTTTCCCCCGCGTCCGCCGCAGGCCCGCAAGCGGGGCGCGGAAGTCCTCAGAGTCGAGAAGCTGAGTACGGCGGGGAAGCTCGCCGATGCGTCGCTGACGCTGCACCACGGCGAGATCCTGGGCGTCGCCGGCCTGCAGGGCATGGGCCAGCTCGACCTCTTCCTCGCCTGCTTCGGGATGACGGCCGCGACCTCCGGCGCCATGTTCGTGGACGGCAAGCCGGTCGCGATCGGCTCGCCCGTCGACGCCGTGCGCGCCGATATCGGCATCAGCCTCGTGCCCGAGGACCGCAAGACCGAGGCGCTCTTTCTCAAGCTCTCCGGCCGCGACAACGCATCGATGCCGGTGATCGATCGCTTCTGCCGGTTCGGCCTGATCGATGTCGAGCGGGAGGAGAAGGCGGTCGCCGCCGTCTTCGGCCGCATCGACGTGGCCGAGCGCGCGCTATGGACGCGCGCCGGCGCGTTCTCCGGCGGCAACCAGCAGAAGATCGCCATCGCGAAATGGCTGCTGGCCGAGAGCCGCGTGCTCCTGCTCTACGATCCGACGCGCGGAATCGACGTCGGCACGAAGCACGAGCTGTACCAGCTGATGCGGGCCTATGCGGAAGCCGGCGGTGCGGTGCTGCTGTACTCGACCGAGATACCCGAGCTCGTGCATCTCGCCGACCGCGTCCTCGTGCTCTATCAGGGGCGCATCGTCACGGAACTCGCCGGCGGCGCGCTCAGCGAGGACGGGATCGTGCGCGCCGCGCTCGGCGGCAGCGCCGGTCTGGGCGTGGCGGCATGACCGACATCGCGACGCATCTGTCGCCGCGGCTGCGCCGCTCCTTCCAGCTCGGCCGCTACCGCGGAGTCGTCGTCGCGATCGCCGTATTCGCCGCGCTTCTGCTGATCAACGATCTCATGAGCCCCGGCGGCATGAGCTATTTCGAGGTCAGCTTCATGTCGCTCGGCGGTGCGACGCTGGCGATCGCGGCTGCGGGCCAGACGCTCGTGATCCTGACCGGCGGCTTCGATCTGTCGGCCGGCGCCGTGATTTCGCTGGTCAACGTGCTGCTGGCGACGAACATGCCGGATACGCCCGACGGCATCCTGTTGTGGGCGGTCATCGGCGTCGGCGTCGGCATGGCCACCGGCACCTTCAACGGCTTCTTCATCGCCTTCCTCAGGCTGCAGCCGATCGTCGTCACGCTGGCGACGATGTTCATCGCCCAGGGCTTGACGCTGCTCGTCCTCGACAAGCCCGGCGGCATGGTGCCGGCGGGCCTCAGCGGTGCGCTCGTGCAGGACGCGATCACGGGCGTGCTGCCGATGCCGATCGTTGTCCTCGCGATCATCATTCTGCTGTGGCTGTGGCTGAAGAGCACGCGTTTCGGAACTGCGGTGTATGCCGTCGGCAGCGACATGGAGGCGGCGCAGGCGCAGGGCATCTCCGTCGCCTGGACGCGCTTCCTGGCCTATGTCATTGCCGGCGGCGGCTATGGATTCGCCGGCGTCTTCATCAGCGCCCAGACCGGGGCGGGCGACCCGCTGATCGGCAACCCGATGCTGCTGCAGATGTTCGGCGCCGTGGTCGTCGGCGGCACGCGCCTCGGCGGCGGCAGGGGCGGCGTCGTCGGCTCGATCATCGGCGCCTACATCCTCATGATCGTCGTCAACATCCTGCTCGTCCTCAACGTGTCCGCCTACTATTCGACGGTGGCCGAGGGCTGCATCCTCATCCTCGCGGTGCTGGCCGGCGCCTTGTCGCGGTCGTCGCGGGCAGCGGAGAGGATGCGGTCGCTGTTTCGCCGGCTACGGGCGTGGCGCCAGGGACTGCTGCCGCGCCAGGGCCGCCGGGCGCCGCAGCGCTTTGCGCTGCCTGGCCAGGCCGCGGCGCGGACTCCGAGCGTCCGCCCCGCGTTCCTGCGGCGGCATGCCGAAGACATCCGCTATGCGCTGCCGGCCTATGTCTGTTTCGTGCTGGTCGTCGTCGTGACGGAGTTCGGCGTCGGCCATGCGCTGTTCCACTGGTCGTTCTACAATTCGCTCCTGGTGCTTTCCTCCTTCATGCTCATCCTCGCGCTCGGCCAGGGCTCGGTGATCCTGACCGGCGGTCTCGACCTCTCGGTGCCCTGGACGATCGGGCTCTGCGGCATCCTGCTTGCCGGCACCGTCAACGGTCATGACGGCCCGCTGCTCTATGCGCTGCCGCTGGTGCTGGGCGTGGGGGCGCTGATCGGCTTGGTGAACGGCTTCGGCATCGCCGTGCTCGGCATCTCGCCGATCGTCATGACGCTGGCCATGAACGGAATCCTGCAGGGGGCCGCGCTGCTCTATTCCCAGGGCACCCCGGCCGGCTTCTCGGCGCCGCTGATGCGCTGGTTCATGACCGACAAGTCGGGCTTGGTGACGCCCGTGGTCGTGTTCGTGGTCATGTTCGTCGTCATGGCCGTCGTCCTGCACACGCGCACGCCGTTCGGGCGGCGGCTCTACGGCCTGGGCAACGGCGAACGCGTCGCTGCCCTCTCCGGCATCGCCGTCGACCGGACGATCATGCTCGTCTACATGCTGTCGGGCCTGTGCTCGGCGCTCGTCGGCACCATGCTCACGGGATTCTCAGGACAGGCGAGCCTCGGGATGGGCGACGACTACCTGCTGCCCTCGATCGCCGTCGTGGTCGTCGGCGGCACGCTCATCACCGGCGGCCGCGGCACCTACCTCGGGATGGTCGGCGGCGTCTTGCTGCTGACGGCATTGCAAATCCTGCTCGCGGGAACCACGCTGCCCTATGCAACCCGCGTCATCATCTTCGGCCTGGTCGTGCTCGCGGCCGTGATCGCCCTTCGCGAGCGTTCCAACTAGGAGACCGCCATGGCGACACCCGCGAACCGAAAGATCGTCGAGGGCATCAGGCCGGGCCTGCGCGTGTTCGTCTCCGCGGGCGCTTCGGGAATCGGGCGGGCGATCGCCGACATGCTGATCGCCCACGGGGCCCGGCTGCATGTCTGCGACGTGGCGGACGAGTTCCTTGCCGACTTCGCCAAGACGCACCCTAGGCACAAGGCGACGCGCGCCGACGTTTCCAGCGAGTCCGACGTCGCCAGGCTGTTCGGCGAGGTGCAGGCCTCGCTCGGCGGTCTCGATGCGCTCATCAACAACGCGGGCATCGCCGGTCCGACCGGCGGGGTCGAGGAGATCACGCCGGCGGACTGGCGGCGGTGCATCGACGTCGGACTCACCGGCCAGTTTCTCTGCGCGCACCATGCCGTGCCCTTGTTGAAGGCGGCCGGCGGTGGCGCCATCGTCAACATGTCCTCGGCCGCCGGGCGGCACGGCTACGCCTACCGCACGCCCTACGCGGCGGCGAAGTGGGGGGTGATCGGCTTCACCCAGAGCCTCGCCAAGGAGCTGGGTCCCGCCAACATCCGCGTCAATGCGATCCTGCCGGGCATCGTCGAAGGCAAGCGCATCGAAAACGTGATCAGCGCCCGCGCGAAGCAGCTCGGCCTCAGCTACGCCGAGATGGAAACGAAATATCTCGAACGCGTGTCGCTCCGCCGGATGGTTTCGCCCCACGACGTGGCCGCCATGGTCGCCTTCCTGCTCTCGCCCATGGGCGAAAACCTCTCGGGGCAGTCGCTCGGCGTCGACGGCAACGTCGAGACCCTCTAGCAGGCTGCTGAAGAATTGGGTTCACAACTGTAGTGGGTTCTGATTCTGTGCATGGACGCTCTCCATTGATGGTGACGGACGTGCGCGGCGAAGATCGGAAGTCGGTTGGGATGTTCAGCTACGTGCGGCTGGAGGAGCGGGT
>JBKOWC010000071.1:0-5358 GCA_046724215.1 Pseudomonadota bacterium
GGTCGGCGACGAGCTCGTCATCGGCGAGGGGATCGAAACCTGCCTGGCCTACAAGCGGGTGTATTCCGATGCGACCGTGTGGGCCTGCCTCGAGCAGGCCAATTCGTCCGACGGCTGCAACCCGAAGCCTGTGCTAACTTCTTCGTTCATGCCGGATACACCGCAGCGTGACCGGAATCCGCGCTACACCGCTCCGCAACCGGTTATGGGTCCCGATGAGTTTCTTGGGCTGCCGGATTGCGGGCCGGCTGGTATCAGTGAGGTGGCCGATCTGCCGCTGTGCGACTTGTCGCCGGCGCGGTGCTGACTGTCGCTGCGAGCGACCCTGCGGTTGTGGCGGATGAAGAGTTTTCGGACGATATTTTCCAACCGGTGTTTGCGATCTTCCGTATTTTTTCCGTACGCCGTCGAGGCTCCCGCTAAGTCATTGATTTTGTGGCGTCCCCAACGGGAATCGAACCCGTGTCTTCACCGTGAAAGGGTGATGTCCTGGGCCTCTAGACGATGGGGACGAAAGGCCGCGGAACCTCTAGCGCCCGCCGGCGCGAATTGCAATCGGGATCGCGGCCGGGCCCGGCGTTGTCAAGCGGCGCGGATTTTGCCATACGCATCCGTCCGGCCGGGCAGGCCCAGCCGCCGGCCAACCGTCCATCACTCACGTCAAGGGGGAACCATGAGCGTCAAGCGTATCGGCAGCGGCCCGCGCATGAGCCAGGCCGTCGTCCACGGGAACACCGTCTATCTCGCCGGCCAGGTGGCCGAGAAGCCGGTGCCCTCGGTCGGGAAGCAGACCGAGCAGATTCTCAAGTCCATCGACAAGCTCCTGAAGCAGGCCGGCACCGACAAGTCGAAGATCGTCTCCGCCAACGTCTGGCTCGCGGACATCCGCACCTTCGACGAGATGAACGCCGCCTGGGACGCCTGGGTGTCGAAGGGCAACGCGCCGGCGCGCGCCACCGTCGAGGCCAAGCTCGCGGGCACCCAGTTCCTGGTCGAGATCATGGTGCAGGCGGCGCTCTGATTCCGACGCCGGCGCCGGGCCGGGCTAACCGGCCGGCGCCGCGTCCTCGATCACCAGCTGCACGCCCTCGCGGTCCTGCCAGTTGTCGGCCCGCAAGGTGCCGACAAGATGGAGCGATGCGCCGCCGCCGCGCAGCAGCGCCTGACCCAGCGCCGAGTCGCTGCTGCGGAACGCGATCGCCTTGAGGCGGCCGCCGTTGCCGGCGACGACGACGCGGACGTGGCTCTCGCCCACGACGCCGCTCTGCACGACCCGCAGATCGGGAACCGCAAAGCGCGGCTCCGCGTTGCCGGCCCCGAACGGGCCGAGGCGCGTCAGCAGCTGCGCCAGCTCCGGAGTCACCGCCGCCGGGCTCAGCAGGCCGTCGACGTCGAGCTGCGGCACGATCGGACCCCCGGCCGCCGCGGCCAGGCGGGCCTCGAGAAACGCCGTCAGCGCCGGGATGCGGTCGGCCGCGACGGTAAAGCCGGCCGCCATCCGGTGGCCGCCGCCGTTGATCAGGAGGCCGGCTTGTCGCGCCGCCAGGATGGCGCTGCCGAGATCGATCCCGTTGACGGAGCGCCCAGAGCCCTTGCCGATGCCGTCCGCCACCGCGATGACGCAGGCCGGCCGGTTGTAGCGTTCCTTCAGCCGGCCGGCGACGATGCCGATGACGCCGGGATGCCAGCCCTCGCCGCTCGCCGCCACCAGCGCGCATCCGTTCGGGGCGCGCGCCTCGACCTGCGCGATCGCCGCCTCGAGCACCGCCTGCTCGAGGACCTGCCGGTCGGCATTGAGCGCGTCGAGCTGACGGGCGAGCGCCGCGGCTTCCGCCGGATCCTCCGTCGTCAACAGGCGGACGCCGAGGTCGGCGGCCCCGACGCGGCCGCCGGCGTTGATGCGCGGCCCCAGCACGAATCCGGCATGGTAGGCGCCCGGCGCTTCGCCGAGGCCGGCGACATCGGCGAGCGCCGCCAGTCCGGGGTTGCCGCGCCGGGCCATGACCTTGAGTCCCTGGCCGACCAGGGCGCGGTTGATGCCGGTGAGCGGGACCACGTCGCAGACGGTGCCGAGCGCCACCAGGTCCAGCCATTGCCGCAGGTCCGGTTCCGGCCGCGTCGCGCCGTACCAGCCGCGATGGCGCAGCGCCCGGTTGAGCGCGACGACCAGGAGAAAGGCGACGCCGACGGCAGCCAGCTGGCCATGCCCGGCGGATTCGTCGAGCCGGTTCGGGTTGACGATCGCGGCGGCG
Organism: Pseudomonadota bacterium; assembly: GCA_046724215.1. Lineage (GTDB taxonomy): Bacteria > Pseudomonadota > Alphaproteobacteria > Dongiales > Dongiaceae > JBKOWC01. The sequence continues at coordinate 2,253 of JBKOWC010000071.1, forward strand.
GCCGGCAGTTGCCCCTCCGCCGTGTGATGGTCGAGGACGATGACGGCAAGGCCGGCGGCAGCGGCTTCGGCAAGCGGCGCGAACGCGGTCGTCCCGCAGTCCACGGTGACGACCACGGCGATCCCCTCGCGCCGCAGCTGCAGGAGCGCCGGGGCGTTCGGGCCGTACCCTTCGCGCAGGCGGTCGGGAATGTAGAGCCGGACGGCGACGCCGAGGGCGGCGAAGAAGCGATGCAGCAGGGCCGCCGACGTGGCGCCGTCCACATCGTAGTCGCCGAAGACCGCGACGGGTTCACCGGCGGCGATGGCCTGGACCAGCCGCTCCACCGCCGCGTCCATATCGCGAAAGCGCGACGGATCGGGCAGCAGCGCCCGCAGCGTCGGGCTCAGGAAGACGTCGGCGCCGTCGATTTCCACGCCGCGGGAAGTCAGCAGCCGGCCCAGCACCTCGGGAAGGCCGAGGCGCTGCGCCATCGCCAGTCCCATCCGGTCGTCGGTGCCGCGCTGACGCCACCGCTTGCCGCTGAGCGAACGCTCGATCCCAAGCAACGCCGATTCCATGGCGACAGTAGGTAGCAGATTCGCGGCGGCCGAAGTGGATTCCGATGGGCGTGCCGCCTATGGCGCGAATCCGATCTTGCGCTCGAAGTTGTGGTGCGCCTCGATGACGCGCACCGTCCCTGTCTTCGAGCGCATGACGATGGAATGCGTGGAGGCGCCGCCGGCTAGCCGCCTGACGCCGCGGAGCATGGCGCCGTCGGTGACGCCTGTGGCGGCGAACATGACGTCGCCGTGCGCGAGGTCGAGCAGGTCGTATTTGCGCGCCAGATCGGTGATGCCGCAGCGCTGGGCGCGGCCGCGCTCGTCGTCGTTGCGGAACAGCAGGCGTCCCTGCATCTGGCCGCCGATGCAGCGCAGCGCCGCCGCCGCCAACACGCCTTCCGGCGCGCCGCCGCTGCCCATGTAGATGTCGACGCCGCTATCCGGCTGCGAAGTCGCGATGACGCCGCTCACGTCGCCGTCGGAAATCAGCATGATGCGCGCGCCCGCCGCGCGCACGCGGGCGATGAGCTCGGCGTGGCGCGGGCGATCCAGGATGCAGGCGACGATATCGGAGACATCCACCGTCTTCGCCTTCGCCAGGTTTTTCAGGTTCTCTTCCGGCTTGGCGTCGAGATCGACGACGCCCTCCGGCAAGCCGGTGCCCACGGCAATCTTGTCCATGTAGACGTCGGGGGCGTTGAGGAAGCCGCTCTCGGCCGCCATCGCCACGACGGCCAAGGCGTTGTGCCCGCCCTTGGCGGTGATCGTCGTGCCTTCGAGCGGATCGAGGGCGATGTCGACCTTGGGCCCGCCCGAGCCGACCTTCTCGCCGATGAAGAGCATCGGCGCCTCGTCGCGCTCGCCCTCGCCGATCACCACCGTGCCCTCGATCGCAAGACCGTTGAGCGCGCGGCGCATGGCGTCGACCGCGGCCTGGTCGGCCGCCTTCTCGTCGCCGCGCCCCATCAGCCGCGAGGCCGACAGCGCCGCCGCCTCGGTGACCCGGACGACCTCGAGCGCCAGATTGCGATCGATATGCATCGGCTTCGACATCGCACTATCCTCTGCTGCAAAGGCCGCCATCATAGCGCGGCGGCGCCGCGCTCGTCACAACGTCTCGATGCGGATCATGTGCGGCGGCTCGAGGACCGTCCCCAACCGGGCGATGCGCGCGAGCGCGCGACGCATCGAGGCCTCCTCGGTGTCGTGGGTGGTGAGGACCACCGGCACAGCTTCGTCGGGCGCCCGGCCGCGCTGCAGCATCGATTCGAGCGACACCTGTTCGTCGCGCAGTGCTGCAGTCACGTCGGCGATCACGCCCGGCCGGTCCACCACCATAAGCCGCACATAGTAGGCGCCGCGGTGGCGTTCCATTGGCGATGGCGCCAGCGGCTTCAGCTGCGACGCCGGTACCGAGAAGGTCGGCAACGCCCGGTCGCGCGCGATGTCCATGAGATCGGCAACCACCGCGGAAGCCGTCGGGCCGGCGCCGGCGCCACGCCCCTCGACGACGTTCTGGCCGACGGCATCGCCCTCGGTCACGACCGCGTTGAAGACGCCCTCCACATGCGCCAGCGGCGTGCCGATCGGCACCATGCAGGCATGCACGCGCTGCTCGATGCCGTGTTCGGTCGGCCGGGCCAGCCCCAGAAGCTTGATGCGATAGCCCAGCTCCTCTGCATAGGCGATATCCATGGCGGAGACGTTGCGGATGCCCTCGACATGCACGCCGGCGAAGTTCACCTCGCACCCGAAGGCGACGGCGGTCAGGATGGCGAGCTTGTGCGCCGCATCGATGCCGTCGACGTCGAAGCTGGGGTCGGCCTCGGCGTAGCCCAGGCGCTGCGCCTCCGCCAGGACGTCCGCGAACTCGCGGCCGGTCCGGCGCATCGTGGTGAGGATGTAGTTGCAGGTGCCGTTGAGGATGCCGTAGATGCGCTCGACCCGATTGGCGGCCAGGCCTTCGCGCAGCGCCTTGATGATGGGGATGCCGCCGGCGACCGCCGCCTCGTAGGCGAGCGTCACGCCAGCCGCCTCCGCCGCCCGCGCCAGCGCCGTGCCATGATGCGCGAGCAGCGCCTTGTTGGCGGTCACGACGTGCTTGCGGCCGGCGATCGCGCGCTCGACCAGTTGCTTTGCCACACCGTCGGCGCCGCCGATCAGTTCGACCACGACATCCACGCCGGCGTCGCCCGCCAGCGCCAGCGGATCGTCACACCAGCGCGGGCCCGACAGGTCGACCCCGCGATGACGCCCGCGGTCGCGCGCCGACACCGCGCCGATGACGATGGATCGGTTGCAACGCTTGGCCAGCAGGTCGCCGTGCTCCTGCAGCAGCCGCACCGTCCCGGCACCGACCGTGCCGAGACCGGCTACGCCAATGCGCAACGGCGCGTTCATGTCCGCATGTCGAATGGTAGGGCCCCGACCCTACGGCCCGATATACACCTCGACGCGCCGGTTGGCGGCAACGCCATTCGGTTGCGTCTCGTCGTAGGTGGCGCCGCCCGTCGTCGTCTCGAGCACGCGCGCGGGCACGCCCATCCCGATGAGCGCCTTGGCGA
>JBKOWC010000261.1:0-6542 GCA_046724215.1 Pseudomonadota bacterium
CGCACCGGCACCACCCCCACACACCCCAACCCACGCCGCGTCGCCCGTTTCGGCCCGCGCCGACCGGCCCGACCCGATCTTTGACGCCAGGCTGTGACGGGAAAATCGGATGACACGGGACAATAGTGCGGCCACCCCTGCGGCCGAGCCCTATCTGCGCGTCGAGGGCGTGAGCAAGTCGTTCGACAGCATGGTGGCGCTCAAGGACGTTTCCGCCACCGTCAACAGCGGCGAGTTCGTCTGCATCCTCGGTCCCTCGGGCTGCGGCAAGACGACCCTCTTGCGGGCGATCGCCGGTCTCGACATCCAGACCTCCGGCCGCATCATCCAGGGCGGCAAGGACATCTCGACCCTGCCGGCCTCGGCGCGCGACTTCGGCATCGTGTTCCAGTCCTACGCCCTGTTCCCCAACCTCACGGTCGCGCGCAATATCGGCTACGGGCTGGAGAATCGCGGCGTCGCGCGCGCGGAGCTGAACAAGCGCGTGACCGAGCTGCTCGAACTGGTCGGCATCACCGACCACCGCAACAAATATCCGGCCCAGCTCTCGGGCGGCCAGCAGCAGCGCGTGGCTTTGGCCCGCGCGCTCGCCATGTCGCCGGGCCTGCTGCTTCTCGACGAGCCGCTGTCGGCGCTCGACGCGCGCGTGCGCGTCCGCCTGCGCCAGGAGATCAGGGCGCTCCAGCGCCGCCTCAAAGTGACGACAATCATGGTCACGCACGACCAGGAAGAGGCGCTCTCGATCGCCGACCGCATCGTGCTGATGAACAAGGGCGTGATCGAGCAGGCCGGGACGCCGCATGAGATCTATGCCGGACCGGCGACCGCGTTCGTCGCCCAGTTCATCGGCGAGATGAATTTCCTGCCGGTCACGGTCGGCGGCCCGGGTCTCGTGCGCCTTGGCTCGCTCGACCTGCGCTGCGAGATCAATGGGCTGGCGCCCAACGCGCCGGCAACGCTCTGCATCCGGCCCGAAGACATCGCCGTGCGCAGCGTCGATCAGGCCACCGCCAACGCCATCTCCGTCCATATCGCCGATATGGAGTTCCGCGGCTCGTTCTTCCGCGCGCGCCTCAACGGCAACGGCCAGGGCATCCCGGATCTGGCGGCGGATTTCTCGGCCAATGCCGTGCGTGACCTCGCGCTGGCACCGGGGCGCGCGGTCGCCGTCGCCTTGCCGCAGGCCCACATTCGCGTCTTCGCGCGCGACCGGGCCTGAACCGCCATGGCGACGACAGCTTCGCTTGCCACCGGGTCGACGCGGCCGCTGCGCCAGCAGGTGAGCGGCGATCAATGGGTCATGCGCGGCGCGCTCATGGCCATCGGCCTCTACCTCTTCGTCACCGTCGCGCTGCCCCTCTATTCGTTGCTGACGAAGAGCTTCCAGGACCGCGACGGCGCCTTCGTCGGCGTCGCGAACTACCTTGCGTATTTCAGCAATCCCGCGCTCTTCAAAGCGCTCCTGCATAGCATCGTCATCGGACTGGTCACGACGATCGTCACGGTCACGCTCGCGTTCGCCTATGCCTATGCCGTGACGCGCAGCCGCATGACCGGGCGGGCGATCTTCCGGGGGATCGCGCTCCTGCCGCTGCTGGCGCCCTCTCTGTTACCGGCGCTGTCTCTGGTCTATCTGTTCGGCAACCAGGGCGTGCTCAAGGGACTGCTGTTCGGGCAGTCGATCTACGGCCCGATCGGCATCATCATCGGCGAGGTATTCTTCACCTTTCCGCAAGCGCTGATGATCCTGCTGACCGCGCTGGGCATCGCCGACCAGCGGCTCTATGACGCGGCGACGTCGCTGCGCACGCCGCCGCGGCGCGTCTTCCTGACCGTGACCCTTTCGGGCTGCCGGTACGGCATCATCAGCGCCTGCTTCGTGGTTTTCACCCTCGCCTTCACGGATTTCGGTGTGCCCAAGGTGATCGGCGGCGGCTACAACGTGCTGGCGACCGACGTGTACCAGCAGGTCGTCGGGCAGTTCAATTTCCCGATGGGTGCCGTCGTCGGCATGATCCTGCTGGCGCCCGCCGTCCTCTCGTTCGTCGTCGACCGCATCATGCAGCGCCGCCAGGTGGCGCTCGTCTCGGCGCGGGCGGTGCCTTTCCAGGCGGGTCGAGACGGCCGGCGCGACGCCTTCTGTCTGATCGTGTGCCTGGTCATGGCGATCTTCATTTTCGGCATGATCGGCATGGCGGCCTACGGGTCGGTCATCACCTATTGGCCGTACAACCTGGGGCTGACTCTCCGGAACTACGACTTCGGCGCCGTCGCCACCAACGGCTGGGAGCCCTACTGGAACAGCCTGATCCTGGCCTCGGCGACGGCCGTCATCGGCACCGCCATCGTCTTCTCCGGCGCCTACCTGGTCGAAAAGAGTCGCGGCTTCCACCAGGTTCGCAACGTCGTGCAATTCCTCTGCCTGCTGCCGCTGGCGGTACCGGGACTCGTGCTCGGCCTCGCCTACATCTTCTTCTTCAACAGCCCCAACAATCCGCTGAACTTTCTCTACCTGACGATGGCCATCCTGGTCATCAACACGATCGCGCATTTCTATACGGTGTGCCATCTGACCGCGACCACGGCGCTGAAGCAGCTCGATCCGGAATTCGAAGCCGTCTCGGCCTCGCTCAAGGTGCCGGTCTACCGCACCTTCTGGCGCGTGATCGTGCCGATCTGCCTGCCCGCCATCGTCGATATCGGCGTCTACCTGTTCGTGAACGCCATGACGACGGTCTCGGCCGTGGTCTTTCTCTATTCCGCCGACACGAAGCTCGCGGCCATCGCCATCCTCAATATGGACGATGCCGGCAAGACGGCCAACGCGGCTGCCATGGGCATGACCATCGTTGCCACCTCGGGCGGGCTTCGCCTGCTCCAGGCTCTGGCCATGCGCGGCATATCCCGGCGCTCGCAGGCGTGGCGCCGGCGCTGAACGGGCGGCGGGTCTCCGGGCCGCGCTACTTCACGACGCCGCGCTTCTTGAGGAAGTTGGATACTCTCTTCAAGAGAAGATACACGGCCGCCGCCGACGCCAGGCAGAGGGCGAGCGCCCAAAGAAATCCGTCGTCGTTGTCGCTCAGCGGGAGTCCCTTCGTATTCATGCCGAAGATGCCCACGACAAGCGTGGGCGGCAGGAAGACCGAGGTCAGGATCGAGAGCGCATGCAGATGGCGGTTCGTCTCCTCGGCCAGCTTGGCCGCGATCTCCTCCTGCAGCAAGCGCCCGCGTTCCTGCATGGCCATCACCTCGTGGTCGAGAGCCGCGAGCCGCTGGGCCATGCGGCCGGCGGCAACGCGCAGGCCAGCGCGCCGGTCGCCCTCGATCTGGTACTCCAGGCGGTGAAACTGGGACGATAGCGCCGACAGGCGACGATGGCCGCGCGCCGCCCGGCGGCGCAGCCGGCTCAGCTGCGCCCGCTCGTCATAGACCGCCTCGGCCAGGACGTGGTCCTCGACGCGGTCCATGGCCTCCGATAGTTCATGCACCAGGCGCTCGTATTCCGCCGCCATATGCTCGATCAGCGTTTCAAGGAGCGCCGACGGCACCGGTACCGTCCGCCCGTCGCCGATGGCCACCTTGGTCTGCTCGACCGCATGCAGGGGCCGCCGGCGGCCGCTGAGGACGAAGCGTTCCGTCATCGCAAACCGCAGCTGGCAGATCTGATCGGTCACCCGGCCGAGTTCGTGCACGGTATCGATGAGAACGCCGGAAACGCAGGTGTCGCACAGCTGCAGCTGCGGGTGCTCGTCCGACTTCAGCAGCAGGTCACGCGCCGCGGCCGAGAGGCCCGGCGCCGTCGCCAGCCAGTGGCGCGACCGCTGATCCACGAGATTGAAGTGAAGCCAGTACCAGCTGTCCGCATCGCTATCGAGATCGACCGGACGATCGATCGGCAGCATTTCCGCCGATCCGTCCCGGTCGAAGCGGAAGGCCCAGACGAGCCCCGGAATCGCTGCCGCCTCATTCGCCGCCGCGAGCCGCAGGTCAGTCATCGCCGCGGCTCACGCAACCACCGGCGGGGGCCGCCGCCCCCCGCCGCGTGCGGCCTCAGAATACGTGCCGGAAGACAAAATACAGAAAGCCCGACAGCAGGATGGCCGCGGGCAGCGTCAGCACCCAGGCCATCAGAAGGTTGCGGACGGTCGACATCTGCAAGCCCGACTTGTTTGCGGCCATGGTACCCGCAACACCGGAAGATAGGACATGGGTGGTCGAGACCGGCAGGCCGAACTGGTCGGCGGCCGCGATCGTCGCCATCGCAACCACCTCGGCCGTGCCGCCCTGGGCGTAGGTCATGTGGGTCTTGCCGATCTTTTCGCCGACCGTGACGACGATCCGGCGCCAGCCGATCATCGTGCCGAGGCCGAGGGCGATGGCCACCGCAACCTTCACCCACAGCGGGATGAACTTGGTCGCCGTATCCAGCGACTTGCGAAACGCTCCCAGATTCTTCGCCGTGTCGGCATCGAACTGCGGACTGCCCGCCTTCTGCATCAGGCGGATGGCCTCCGAGGCGAGATACATGTCGTTGCGGACGTTGTCGACGGCCTCGACCGGTACGCGCGCGATGCTGCCGTACTTGGTGACCTGGTCTGCGACGTTGTTCAGCAGGCTGATGAGCGACGGGACGCTTTCGGGCTTCAGCTCGTGCGACCGCACATAGGCCGCGACGCCCTCACGGAAGTCGGCCGGCGCGGCGACACCGTTCGCGTACGGCGTCAGAGATTGCTGCGTCACCTGGGCGATGGCGTGGAACTGCGTGACCTGGCTGTCGGGCATGGCACGGTTCAAGGCGTAGGCCGTCGGCACGGAGCCGATCAGGATCAGCATGATCAGGCCCATGCCCTTCTGCCCGTCATTGGAGCCGTGGAAGAAGCTGACGCCGGTGCAGGTCAGCACGAGCAGCCCGCGGATCCACCAGGGCGGCGGCTGGTTGCCCTTCGGTGCCTGGTAGAGCTCGGGCGCCCGGATGAGCGCCTTCATCGCCAGAAGCAGCAAGGCGGCGCAGATGAAACCGACGAGCGGCGACAGCAGGAGCGACTTGCCGACATTGTATGCTTGGCCCCAATCGACGCCGCTCGTATTGTGGCCGGCGGCGGCCATCAGTTGGTTCGCGAGGCCGACGCCGATGATCGAGCCGATCAGCGTATGGGAACTCGACGCCGGCAGGCCGAGATACCAGGTGCCGATGTTCCAGATGATGGCCGCGATCAGCAGCGAGAACACCATCGCGAAGCCGGCGTCGGAGCCGACCTGAAGGATCAACTCGACCGGCAGCAGAGACAAAATGCCGAAGGCGACCGCGCCCGTCGACAAGAGCACGCCGAGGAAGTTGAAACATCCCGACCACACGACCGCGAAGTGCGGCGGCAGCGAGTGGGTATAGATCACCGTCGCGACGGCGTTCGCGGTGTCATGGAACCCGTTGACGAATTCGAAGCCAAGGGCGACGAGCAGCGCGATACCCAGCAGGAGGAACGGCAGCCACGTCGTCGTCGTCGTTCCGGTTGCGCTCACGTCCGAATAGAGACTGTAGGTCGTGAACAGAACGCCGACGGCGAGAAGCCCGACGAAGACAATCACCTGCATGGGATTGATCTTCGTATCGAGTTGCGGCCGCGCGGCTACTTGATGGCCGCCCTGTGCTATGTCGGTCATGGCTCCCTCCCCCGGATCCTGGTCGCGTTGGGGTCGAATTCAGCATTTGATTGTTACAATCATTCGATTCGGCGGCGCGGGTGTCGCCAATCGAAGGGCGTCACTGCGCGGCGAGTCCAAGCGCCTGCTTGTTGTAGTCGAAGATCACGCGCCCGTAGGGCAAGGTCAGGTCGGCGATGAAATGATGCGCGCCGAGCACACGCCGAACCGGCAGGTCGGCGACCGGCGCGTTGACATGCGGCACCAGATGCAGGCGCGCCGGCCCCAGCCAGGAGCCCTTCACCGTGATGTCCGTCAGGTTGTAGGCGACGAGCTGGCAGATCTCCGGCCCGCCGTCGACGCCGGGGATCAGTTTCAGGTTCACCTGCGTCTTCGAGAGCGTCGCCTTCGTCCGCTCGCCGTTGCCGGCGGCGCTCTCATGCTTGTAGCCCATGGTGCCCATGGCGACGAACTGCCCGGCATATTCGAGCGTGCCGGTGAGCGTGTCCTTCACGACCTCAAGCTTCGGGTGGGCGTATTTCTTGGGAAAACCCCAGATCTCGCGCCCGGCGACGATGGGCGGGTCGTCGTCGAGGTACATCTGCGCAACGAAGTTCACCTCCTCGCGGCCGAAGCGGCACGGGATGACCATGCCGGACTCGGTATAGCTGCCGAAACCGGAACTGTCGGGCATGCGGATCCACTCATAGTGAACCAGCGGCTGATCGACCGGCTCCAGCGGTTCCGGCAGTTGTTCGCGCAAGATCTCGGGATCGGTCTCGTAGGTGATGACCATGTATTCCCGGTCGATGAAGCGATAGGGCCCCGCCGGATAGCTCGGCCCGGCCGCCGGCATGGAAGCAAGCTTGAGAACCTCATCCTTGCGCATGGCGACCTCCTCA
>JBKOWC010000315.1:0-5473 GCA_046724215.1 Pseudomonadota bacterium
GGCAGCTGCCGCAGGGCCGTCGCCATGACGCGCGGCTCGTGGTGTCCATCCTCGACCAGCATGCTGACGAGGCCGAGTTCCTGGGCGCGGGCGGCGCGGATGAACTGTTCCATGCGCGGCGCCGTGCGCGGCACGATCAGCGCCCGCTTGTCGAGCGACAGGATCTCGCAGAACGTGTTGTAGCCGCCCATGGCGACGACGCCGATGGCGCGCGCCATCAGGCTCTCCAGCTGCGTATCGAACGTGATCGCCTCGACCTGCTTGAGTCGGCTCGCCCGCTGCAGGAACTCCGCCTGCCGGTCCGAATGCATGAAAGGGCCGAGCACCAGCAGCGCCGGATAGGGCATCGCCGGATCGGTTTCATAGGCGCGCAGCACCCAGTCGATGATCGCCTCGCCGTCGCCGCCGCCGCCGGTCGTCACGAGGATGAACGGCTCGCTGATCTTCAGGAGCGGGGTCGGCGTCGACGGCTTGTTCGGCAGGCTGCGCGGGAGATAGCCGGTGTAGCTCATCTTCTGCCGCACCGAGCGCGGCAGGTCGATGCCCGTGAGCGGCTCGCAGATCTGCGGCAGCCCATAGACCCAGATGTCGTCATAGAGATCGCGCAGCGCCGGCACCACGTTCTTGCGCTCCCATTCGGGCGCCAGCAGGCTCGGCTCGTCCATCACGTCGCGCAATCCCAGGATCAGCGGCACGCCGCGGTCCTTCAGCATCTTCAGCGTGTTCTTGACTTCGCCGCGCAGGCCGAGCGGCTCCTTGTCGACGATCAGGATGTCGGGATCGAAGATGTCCGCCGTGTGATGGATGATCGACTCCCGCATCGCCAGCGTCTCTTCGATGTCGATCAGCAGGCTGAGCGACGTGTAATCGCCATTGCGCAGCTTGATAACGCCGGGGATGCGCACGAAATCGACACGGGCGCGGAAATCGAAGCTGCCGATGATCGACGATCCCGTCAGGATGAGGACCGACAGGTCCTTGTTCTGCTCGACGAGGGAGTGGGCGATCGCGCGGCAGCGGCGCAGGTGGCCGAGGCCGAACGTGTCGTGGCTGTAGATCAGGACGCGCGCGTGGTTGCGTGTGCCCATCCGGCGCTCCGGCATCAGGCGCCCCCTATGGCCCAGCAATGTGAATTCCCCTGCCCCGACTATGCCATATGGCCGCGAGGGGCGAAAAGCGAAGTTTCAGTAACCTGAAGTAACGAGGTCTTGATAGGAAATCACCTGTCCCGTCCGCTTACCAAGCCCCCGAATCTAGGGTATCGTGGCCGCAGTGTCGCGTCGGAGGGGCCCCGCGGGGGCTGGGTCCGCCGTCGAGAATTGTCATGGAATTCAATCTTTTCAAATACATCCTCCGCCACAGTTGGCGCGAGCAGTTGCTGATCGTGGCGGTCGTCCTGCTGTCGCAGGTGCCGTATTTCCTTTCCCTCGATCTGCCCAAGACGATCGTGAACAGCCCCATTCAGGGCAAGGGGTTCGCCTCGGCGGACGCCACCGCCCGCTATCTGGCCATCGATATCCCGGTCCCGGGCTTCCTCGGCATCGGGCACAAAGGCGTCGTTCATCTGTTCGATGGCTTCGAGATGACGCGGATCCCGTACCTGGTCGCGCTTAGCCTGACCTTCCTCGGGCTCGTCCTGATCAATGGCTGGTTCAAGCTGCGCATCAATACGATGAAGGGACGCATGGGCGAGCGCATGCTGCGCCGCCTGCGCTACGAGCTGTTCGATCGCGTGCTGCGTTTTCCGCTCTCGCATTTCCGCAAGGTGAAGCAGGCGGAGATCGCCACCATGATCAAGGACGAGGTGGAACCGCTTGGCGGCTTCATCGGCGATGCGTTCGTGCAGCCGGCGTTCCTCGGCGGCCAGGCGTTGACCGCCCTGGCCTTCATCCTGACGCAGAGCATGTATCTGGGCGTCGCCACGGTCGTGATCCTCGGGCTCCAGCTCGCGGTGATTCCGCCGCTGCGCAAGCCGGTGCTGCGGCTCGGCCGCGAACGCCAGCTGACGGCGCGTGATCTCGCCGGCCGCATCGCCGAATGCGTCGACGGAGTCGCCGTGATCCACGTCCACGACACCTCGAACTTCGAGCGCGCCAAGATCGTCGATCGCCTCGGCGTGATCTTCAGCATCCGCTTCCGTCTCTACCAGCTGAAGTTCGTCGTGAAGTTTCTCAACAACCTGCTCGCGCAGCTCACGCCGTTCGTCTTCTATCTCGTGGGCGGCCTGCTCGCGATCGAGGGGCACATCGACGTCGGCGGCCTCGTCGCCGTCATCGGCGCCTACAAGGACCTGCCGGGGCCGATCAAGGAGCTGCTCGACTGGTATCAGCAGCTGCAGGACGTGCAGATCAAATATGAGCAGGTGGCGGAGCAGTTCCAGCCGGAGGGCATGCTGCCGCCGAGCGTCCAAGATCCCACGGCGGATGCTTCGCTCTCGCTCGCCGGCGACATTGCCGTCAACAACCTCGTGTTGACCGAAGACGGCGACCGCAAGGTCGTGGACGGCATCACGTTTGCGCTGCAGGCCGGGCAGCACGTGGCCATCGTCGGCGAAGGACGCGAGTTCCTGGCGCTGGCGCTGGCCGGCATCATCAAGCCGACGGCCGGCTCCATCAGCATCGCCGGGCACGACCTGGCCGCGCTGCCCGAAGCCGTGACCGGCCGCCGCATCTCCTATGTCGGGTCCGATGGATATCTATTTCCCGTGAGCGTGCGCGACAACCTGCTCTACGGTCTCAAGCACCGGCCGCTGTCCGAGCCAAAGCTCGACGAGGCGGGCCAGCGCAAGCGGAACTGGGCGGTGCTCGAGGAGCAGCGGGCCGGCAATCCCAACCTTGACCCGCACGTCGATTGGATCGACTACGAAGAAGCCGGCGCGACGGGCCCGCAGGACCTGACCGACCGCATCCTCGAAAACCTCGCGATGGTCGACTTCGATGGCGATGTCTACCAGTTCGGCCTGCGCGGCACGATCGATCCCAAGCAGCGGCCGGACCTGGCAAGCGACATTCTCAAGATGCGGCGCGCGCTGCGGCAACGGCTGGCCGAACCGGCGCTGGCGGCGCTCGTCGAGCCGCTGGACCTGACGCGCTACAACCGCAACATGTCGCTCGAGGAGAACCTCGTCTTCGGCACGCGCGTCAGCGAGGCCTTCCGCAGCAGCGAGGCCACGCGGAAGAGCTACAACGCCTACATCCAGGAGGCCCTGACCCGGACCGGCCTGACCGATGCGCTATTGGCGCTCGGCCGCCGCATCGCCGAGACGATGGTGGAGTTGTTCGCCGACCTCCCGGCCGGGCATCCGTTCTTCGAGCAGTTCAGCTTCATCAGCGCGGACGATCTGCCGGAATTCCGCGCGCTGCTGGCGCGCACCGAGAAGAGCGGCGTCGCCGGCATCGGCGAGAAGGACCGCGACAAGCTGGTCGCCCTGTCGCTTCCCTATGTCGAGGCGCGGCACCGCCTCGGTCTCGTCGACGAAGCGATGGAGCAGCGCTTGCTGGAGGCGCGGCGCGCCTTCATGCAGAACCTGCCGGCCGCACTGACCGCCGCCGTCGAGCTCTACGACGAAGAGCGCTATAACGCGGCATCGACCCTGCAGGACAACATTCTGTTCGGGCGTCTGGTCTACGGCCAGGCCCAGGCCATCGAGCGGATCGGCAAGGTCATCGCCGAGCTGCTGTCCAGCCTCGGCCTGCGGCGGGCGGTCCTCGAGGTCGGCCTCGACTTCCAGGTCGGCATCGCCGGCAAGCGCTTGACCTCGGCGCAGCGCCAGAAGGTCGACCTCGCCCGCGCCCTGCTCAAGCGGCCCGACATCCTGATCCTGAACGAGGCGACGGCGTTGCTTGATGCAGCGACCCAGGCCAGAGTCGCGGACAACATCCTCGCGGCGCGGCGCAACCACGCCGTGATATGGATGTTGGACCAGCTGGGACCGGCGTCGAAGTTCGACCGCGTGATACATATGCGGGGCGGCCGCATCACCGAGGAAAGAGCCGCGGCCGCCCAATAGGCGCGCGGCAGACGGGCAAGGAGGAGAACGCTCGTGAGTATCATGGACGATGTCGACCTGCTTCGCCGGATACCCATGTTCGCGAAGATCGATCCCGCCAAGCTGAAGTTGCTCGCCTTCACCAGCGAGCGGGTGACGTTCGAGGCCGGCCAGGAGCTTTTTCACCAGGGCGATTCCGGCGACGCCGCCTACATCATCGTCGATGGATCGACGGAAGTGCTCCTCGACTCGCCGCAGGGCCCGGTCGTCGTCGCCAGGCTCGGGACGAACAGCCTCGTCGGCGAGATGGCCATTCTTTGCGACATGCCGCGCACGGCAACGATCAGGGCCGTCACCCAGGTGACGACGCTCAAGATCAGCAAGGATCTTTTCTTCCGTATGGTCACGGATTTCCCCTCCATGGGTGTCGAGGTCATGCGCGAACTCGCCTACCGCCTGGAGAAGACGACGGCCGAACTGCGCGATGCGAAGTCACGCGTCGGCGCCTAACCCCTCTCCCCGTCGGATGACGCCGACGTGAGCCGGCTCGACAGCTTCATCCGCCGGATGCAGGCCCAGCGCGCCTGCCTCGACCATGCGGCGGAGCTGATCCGCGACCTGCCCGGTCCGGTCCTCGAGCTCGGTCTCGGCAACGGCCGCACCTACGATCACCTGCGCCAGCGCCTGCCGGAGCGCACGATCTTCGCCTTCGACCGGCAGCTCGCCGCCCACCCCAATAGCGTTCCGCCGCCGGGCCATCTGCTGCTCGGCGAGATCGGCGACACGCTGCCGGCGATGTATGCGCGCATCGGCGCCACGGCGGCCTTGATCCACATCGATATCGGTTCGGGCGACGCGGCCGCGAACGCGCGCCTTGCCGCCTTCATCAGTCCGCAGGTCGAACGCCTCATCGTCGCCGGCGGCGTCGTGCTGAGCGATCAGGCGCTGACGGTGACGCGCCTGCAGCCGGCGGATCTGCCCGCCGGGGTCTCGCCCGGCCGCTATCACCTCTACCGCGCCCCGTGATCGGGCCGTCAGGCGAGGTCGACGACGACCGGCACGTGGTCGGACGGCATGACCCAGCCGCGCGCCTCGCGCAGCACCTGCGCCGCCGAGAGCGCCGGCGCCAGTGCGGGCGTCACCCACACGTGGTCGAGCCGGCGGCCGCGGTCCGATGCCGCCCAGTCCCGGGCGCGGTAGCTCCACCAGCTGTAGAGCCGCTCCGTCGGCGGAACGAAATGACGCACGGCGTCGACCCAGCCGAGCGACGCCTGCAGCTTGCCCAGACGCTTCACCTCGACCGGCGTATGGCTGACGACGTCGAGCAGCTGCTTGTGCGACCAGACGTCCGTCTCCAGCGGCGCGATGTTGAGATCGCCGACGAGGATGGCCCTGCGGTCCCGTTCTCCCGTCTTGAACCAGCGCGCGATCGAATCGAGGAACTGCAGCTTGTGCCTGAACTTGATATTGACTTCGGGGTCGGGG
>JBKOWC010000023.1:0-3100 GCA_046724215.1 Pseudomonadota bacterium
GGGCGTCACGTTCCGTTCGCCCTGGCCGTAGAGATTGAGCTTGCGGATCTCCAGCGGATCCTTGCCCAGATGGCGGGCGATGGCATCGATCACCTGCTCGATGCCCATCATGCCCTGCGGCCCGCCGAAGCCGCGGAAGGCTGTGTTCGACACTGTATGCGTCTTGCAGCGGTGCGAGACGATCTCGACGTTGTCGAGATAGTAGCCGTTGTCGGCATGGAACATCGCGCGGTCGGCGATGGCGCCGGAGAGGTCGGCGGAAAAGCCGCAGCCGGCCGCCTGCATGAATTCAATACCGGCGATTTGCCCGTCGCCATCAAACCCGACCTC
This sequence comes from Pseudomonadota bacterium, assembly GCA_046724215.1. Lineage (GTDB taxonomy): Bacteria > Pseudomonadota > Alphaproteobacteria > Dongiales > Dongiaceae > JBKOWC01. The sequence goes on from JBKOWC010000023.1 coordinate 331, forward strand.
GTAGTCGATGACGAAATGATGCCGCTTGCCCGTCATGATCATGTCGTCGTCGCGGTCGAGGCGGAACTTGGCCGGGCGTCCAGTCTTGACGGCGACGAGCGCCGCGATGATCGCCCATTGCGCCGCCTGCGTCTCCTTGCCGCCGAAGCCGCCGCCCATGCGCCGCACCTCGACGGTCACGGCGTTACTCGGGCGGTGAAGCGCATGGGCGATCAGATGCTGCACTTCGCTCGGATGCTGGGTCGAGCAGTGCACGAGCACATCGCCGTCCTCCTGCGGGATGGCGAGCGACACCTGCCCCTCGAGATAGAAATGGTCCTGGCCGCCGATCGCGAGCCGGCCGCTGCGGCGGTGCGGCGCCGACTCGATCGCCCGCGCCGCATCGCCGCGGCGCATGGCATAGGAGTCGAGGACGTAGCTCTCCTTCTCCAGCGCCTGCTCGATGGTGAGGATCGGCTCCAGATCCTCGTACTCGACGATCGCACGCTTGGCGGCCGCCACGGCGGCGCCGATGCTGTCGGCGGCGACCGCGAACAGCACCTGCCCGACGAACTGCACCTCGCCGGCGGCGAAGACGGGATCGTCGCCCCTGCCGATCGGGCTCACGTCGTTGCTGCCGGCTACGTCCGCCGCCGTGAGGACGAGCACCACGCCGGGTGCCGTCCGCACATGCGAGACATCGAGCTTCGTGATGCGGGCATGGGCGCGCGTGGACTGCGCGGCATAGAGATGCAGCAGGCCCGGCGGTTCCGGGATGTCGTCGACGTAGACCGCCTCGCCGCTCACATGCTTGTGGGCGCTGTCGTGCGGGATGGCGACGCCGACGCCGCCCTTCACCACCTCCGGCAGCGCCTGCAGCGATGCGGGCGTGCGGTCATCCATGGGCGCGTCTCAGCGCGACGACGCGGGTCGGCGTGTCCTGCTCGGTCGTCTCGATGAAGAACTTGAGCAGCAGGTTCTCGGCCACGCGGGCGCGATAGTCGCGGCTCGCCCGCATGTCCGTGATCGGCACGAAGTCGTGGCGCAACGCCAGCTGGCCCTGCGCGATAGTCGCGCGCGTCCAGGGCTTCCCCCTGAGCGCGGCCTCGCAGGCGAGCGCACGCTTCGGCGTGGCGGCCATGCCGCCATAGGCGATGCGGATGTCCTCGACGACCCCGTCCACGATCCGGGCGTTGAAGGCGCCGAGGCAGGCCGTGATGTCCTGGTCGAAGCGCTTGGAGATCTTGTAGCAGCGGAACTGGTAGCCCGGCTGCGGCAGCGGCAGGCGGATCAGCTCGACGAACTCGCCCGGCCGCCGGTCCTGCTTGCCGTAGGCGATGAAGTAGTCCGCCAGCGGCAGCTCGCGCCGCCCGGCCTTGGAGCGCAGCACCAGCGTCGCGCCGAGGGCGATCAGCGGCGGCGGGCAGTCGCCGATCGGCGACCCGTTGGCGATGTTGCCGCCCATGGTTCCGGTGTTGCGGATCTGGGTCGAGCCGAGCCGGCGGATCAGCTCGCCGAAATCGGGATAGTGCCGCGCGATCAATTCGCGCAGATCGGCATACGGAACCGCCGAGCCGATCTCGATACAGTTCGCCTCTACCCGGATCTGCCGCAGCTCTGCGACCTCGCCGATATAGACGATGGGATCGAGCAGGCGATGCTGCTTCGTCACCCAGAGTCCGACGTCCGTACCGCCGGCAAGGATACAAGCGGCAGGGTGACGATCGAGCACGGCCACCAGTTCATCGACCGTTCGCGGCGCGAAGCATTGACGCCCGTCGCCATCGGACACGCTCATCGCCTCGTTCTGCAGCCGGAGCAGTTCGACGACGGTTCTGCTCTCGCTCGCATGGAACCGGTCGGTTGCCGCCAATTCCCGCATGCGTTGGGCCGCGGCGATGATCGGCCCGTAACCGGTGCAGCGGCATAGATTTCCGGCCAACGCGTCATCGATTTGCGTGCGGTCGAGCGCCGCGGCGGCATGGAATAGAGTGAACAAGGACATGACGAAGCCCGGCGTACAGAAGCCGCACTGGGAACCATGCGTTTCGATCATCGCCTGCTGGACCGGGTGCAGACTGCCGTCGGCGTTCTTCAGGTCTTTCACGGTTATCAGCTGCTTGCCGTGGAGCGTGGGGAGGAACTGGATGCAGGAATTCACGGCGCGGTAGCGGATGCGGTCGCCGTCGAGCTCGCCCAGCCCGACCGTGCAGGCGCCGCAATCTCCCTCCGCGCAACCCTCCTTCGTGCCGCAGCTTCGCTCCTGCTGTCGCAGGTAGTTGAGCACGGTCGTATTGGGATCGATGTCCGCGAGGGCGACCGTGCGGGTGCCCCGGACGAAGGTGATGGGATCGCTCATCGCCCGCTCAGCTCCCGCGATAGGTGCTGTAGGCATAGGGCGAGACCAGCAGCGGCACGTGGTAGTGCTCGTCCGGCCGGGCGATGCCGAAGCGGATCACCACGTCGTCGAGGAAGCGCGGCTCGGGGAGCGTCACGCCGTTGCCGGCAAAGTACTCGCCGACGTGGAAGACCAACTCATAGGTGCCGGCGCCGAAGCCGTCGCCCTCCAGCAGCGGCCGATCGCAGCGGCCATCGGCATTGGTGGCGGCGCTCGCTACCCGCTCGCGGGTGGTCCCCAGGCGGTACAGATCAATCTTGATGCCGGCGCCCGGCTTGCCGTGCGCGGTGTCCAGGACATGCGTCGTCAAACGCCCCATGGCCTCGTCCGGGTGTGTCCTCTGCAACCGTGCATTGTCAGCGATTTTCCGGTCTTATCAAACTATTATCCACG
>JBKOWC010000198.1:0-28298 GCA_046724215.1 Pseudomonadota bacterium
GGATATAGGGCCCGCCCGCGGCGACGGGAACGCCGCCGAGCAACCGCTCGACCGTCTGCAGGGCGCCGACGAGCCGGCCCTGCTCGCCGGCGGCGAGCGGCGCCAGCAGGGCTGCGGTCTCGTCCCGCGAGCGGCGGTCGAGGGACGCGAAGGCGCGGCGCCCCTTGGCGGTCAGCCGCAGCAGGCTGCGGCGGCCGTCGGACGGCGAGGGCCGCCGGCCGACGAGACCGCGGCTCTCAAAGCCGGCGAGGATGCGGCTCAGATAGCCGGCGTCGAGCCCGAGCGCCTGGCCGAGCTCGCTCGCCGTCGGCCGCGCGCGCTGCGCCAGCTCGTAGAGCACGCGCGCCTCGGCGAGCGAGAAGGGGCTGCGCAGCAGTCCCTCCTGCAGCACGCCGATGCGGCGCGTATAGAACCGGTTGAACGCGCGCACCGCGGCGACCCGCGCCGCCGGCGCGCCCTCGCCTCCGCCGGCCATTTCCGATTGCCGCCGCATGGGTGACAATGTCAACGGGATAGTTGACAGAGTCAAGTATGTGAACGATGTGCTTCGTCGACTGCTCGGTGTTGGTCCCTCACGGCCGCGTCGACAAGAGTCTCCCTTGCACCGACAGTGTCGTCGGTATGGGGTTGGATTGCTGAACCGGGAGGCAGCTCTGCTCGCTGTTGCAGATCATCAGTTGCACCGGCATCGGGTCGCGCCGATCGAAAGCGTTGGCGCTCCGAATGGAGGAAATGTCCCGAACCGCGAGCCAAGCGACGCTCGCGGCGACTACCGTGAGAACGGCGCGCGCATAAAGGTCGGACTTCATGTCGATCCCCTTCGATTGCAAGTGAACGCACAGACCGTGAGACACTTCCCGCGCAGGATAAAGTCCCGGGCAGAGAGAACCGAGTGCGACCGGCAGGGGAACACCGATCTCGGCCACGCAAAATGCGAAGAGCCGCCGCCGGGCTGGCCGGCGGCGGCTCTCGTTTCGCGAATCCTATTCGGATCAGGTGAACTTGCTGAGGGCGTCGATCACGCGCAGGATGGCGGGACCGATGAGGACGATGAAGAGCGGCGGCAGGATGAAGATGATCATCGGCACGGTCATCATGGCCGGCAGACGGGCCGCCTTTTCCTCGGCGCGCAGCATGCGCTCTTCGCGGAACTCCGCCGACAGCACACGCAGCGACTGCGACAGCGGCGTGCCGTACTTGTCGCTCTGGACGAGCGCGTTCACGACGCCGCGGATGCCCGGCAGATTGGTGCGCTGGCTCAGGTTCTGCAGCGCGATGCGGCGGTCGGGGAGGAAGCCGACTTCGAGCGAGGTCAGCTGCAGCTCCTCGGCCAGTTCGGGGCAGGACTGCGCGAACTCGTCGGAGACGCGCTTCAGCATAGCGTCGAGGCTGAGGCCGGCCTCGGCGCAGATCACCATGAGGTCGAGCGCGTCGGGCAGGCCCTTCTTCAGCGCCTTCTGCCGCTTCTGCACGGCATTCCGGATGAAGAGGTCGGGACCGACGAAGCCGAGCATGACGGCGCCGGCGGTGGCCAGCATCTTCATCGGGTTGGACAGATGATAGAAATTGAGGCCGTAGAGCGCGATCACCGCCACGATGCCCATGAAGATCGGCATCGTCGCCTTGAAGAACAGGTAGCGGACAAGCGCGTCGTTGGTGCGCCAGCCGGCATTGGCCAGCTTGCGGGTGATGAGCTCGGCGCGCTGACTGCGCTGCAGGTTGAGCGAGGTGACGACCCCGCGCATGAAGCTGGTGGAGGCCTGGCGGTCCTTGCGGCGCGTCGGACCGACGACGCCGGCCTTCAGCTGGTCGCGCCGCTGCGCCAGCTCCTTGATCCGCCGCATGCCCTGCTGGGGCACGATGAGGCCGAACCAGACGGCGAGCACCGTCAGGAAGGCCGAGACGGCCGCCATCGCGGTGACGACGTCCTCCGGCGTCACGCCGTGGGGCAGATAGTCGACGAGGTGATTCATACGTCGAACCTCACCATCTTCGCCATGGTACCGATGCCGATGGCGTAGCTAACGAAGCCGCAGCCGACGAGAATGATGCCGCGGGGATCGGTGTACAGCTGGCTGGCGTAGCCGTAGTTCAGCGTCATGAGGATGCCGAACATGAGGAACGGCAGCGAGCCGATGATGTAGGCGCTGGCCTTGGCTTCCGACGACAGCGCCTTGATCTTCAGCTTCAGCGTCTTGCGCTTGCGCAGGACCTGGCCGAGGTTCTCCAGCGTCTCCGCCAGATTGCCGCCGGTCTCCTGCTGGATGGACAGGCTGATGATGAAGAAGCGGAACTCGGGCGTGTCGATGCGCGGTGCGACGGACCACAGCGCTTCCGTCATGGTCTTGCCGAACTTGATCTGGTCGGAGACCTCGCGGAACTCGACGCCCACGGGATCGCCGATCTCCTGGCCGACCACGCGGATCGACTCGGATGCCGGCAGACCGGACTTGAGGCCGCGCACGATGAGGTCGATGCCTTCGGGAAACAGGCTGTTGAACTTGTTCTGCCGGCGGCCACCCATGATGCCGATGACCATGTGCGGCAGCCCGAGGCCGACGACGATGCCGATCAGCAGGCAGGCGACGAAGGGAATGCCGACGAACATCTTGACCGCCATGGCGGCGACGGCGGCCAGGGTGAAGCCGAACGCCAGGTACTGGCCCAGCGAGATGCGGCGCCCGGTGCGCAGGAGACGGCCGCGCATCTTCTGCGGATTGGGCAGCCAGCGCTTGATCATGTAGTCGAGGGCGGCGATCGAGCTGTCGGCGGTGGCGCGGCGGACATTGACCGCCGTCGCGCCCGGACCCGCGTCGCCCTTCTGCGAGATCTGCGTCACGCGCTTCAGGCGCTGCTTGGACTGGTTGGCGCCGGTGGCGAAGGCGATCATGACGAGAATCAGCGCCAGGACCACGGCGCCGCCGAAGATGACGACGTCCTGCGGCGTCATTCCGCTATGCGTCAGCCAAGTCATTACATGGCCTCCATCAATGCGCGATCGAGCCCGAAATACGACGCTTTCGGGAGGAAGTGGGGACGCAGGCCGGACGACTTGTAGATGCCCTTGATGTTGCCTTGCGTGTCTTCGCCCTCGAATTCGAAGGTGTAGAGATCCTGCGTCGTGATGACGTCGCCTTCCATGCCGACGACCTCCATGATCGAGGTGACGCGACGCATGCCGTCGCGCATGCGGCTGACCTGCACGATCATGTCGATGGCCGACGAGATCTGCGTGCGCACCGCCTTGGCCGGGAGGTTGATGGCGGCCATGCCGATCATGTTCTCGAGCCGGGTGAGTGCCTCGCGGGGACGGTTGGCGTGGACGGTGCCGAGCGAGCCGTCGTGGCCGGTGTTCATGGCCTGCAGCATGTCGAGCGCTTCGGGACCGCGGACCTCGCCGAGGATGATGCGGTCGGGGCGCATACGCAGCGCGTTCTTGACGAGGTCGCGCATGTTGATTTCGCCGACGCCCTCGAGATTGGGCGGGCGGGTTTCCAGGCGCACCACGTGCGGCTGCTGCAGCTGCAGCTCGGCCGCGTCCTCGATGGTCACCACGCGCTCGCCGACGTCGATGAGCTGCGACATGGCGTTCAAGAGCGTCGTCTTGCCGGAGCCGGTACCGCCGGAGATCAGGATGTTGAGGCGGCAGCGGGCGGCGATCTTGAGCACCTTGGCCATGTTCTCGGAGATGTTCCGGGTCTTGGCCATGATGTCGAGGGTGATGCCCTTCTTGGAAAACTTACGAATGGAGATGCTGGGGCCGTCGATGGCGAGCGGCGGGATGATGATGTTGACGCGGCTGCCGTCGAGGAGGCGCGCGTCGCAAAGCGGCGAGGATTCGTCGACGCGGCGGCCGACCTGCGAGACGATGCGGCTGCAGATGTTGAGCACGTGCTGGTTCTCGCGGAACTTGACGTCCGTGAGCTCGAGCCGGCCCTTGCGCTCGACATAGACCTGGAAGGGTCCGTTGACCATGATGTCGGTGATGGTCTCGTCGGCCAGCAGCGGCTCGAGCGGACCCAGACCCAGCATGTCGTCGAGCAGCAGCTCGACGAGGTCCTTCTGCTCGCGCTGGTTGAGGCGGATCTTCTCCTCGCGGAGGATTTCGCCGACCAGCTCGCCGATCTGGCGGCCGAGTTCGTCGCGGTCGAGGCGCGCGGCGGCGCCGATGTCGATGCGGTCGACGACCAGCGGCTGGATCTTGAGCTTCGCTTCCTCGACGCTCTGCCGGCTGGCGACGCTGGCGGCGTCGGCACCCTTGGTCGACATCGTCTTGACGCCGGCCTGGGTGGAGAGAGAGTTGGCCGTGTGCTGCGCAGGCGTTGCCGGCGTCGCCGGAGCCGTCGTCGCCGGCACCGAGCTTGCCGACCGGGGTTCGGCGGGCGAAGCGGTTTGCCCGTTGCCGGCGCCGTTGCCCTCGGGCTTGAGTGCCGGCAGGCTGCTGATGAGCGCGCCGATGAGGGTCCGCCGCTCGAGCAGGTTCAAGTTGTGCTGAAGGCCCTCGAGCTCGGCCGAGGCGATTTCGCCGACCTTCAGGGCGAGCATGTGGCGCGACAGGTTTGTCGCACCCTGCTCGGCCAAGCGCTTCGCCACGACGGGCTGGAGCTTGGCGATGATGGGCGCAAGGCCGCCCAGCGGGTCGGTGCCGTCGGCACCGTTCCCGTTGGGGCGGGGCGTCATCACGCCTTCAGATGGCGGCATTGCAGCCATGATCGGTTACTTCCTCGACAGGGACCAGAACGACTTCTTCGGCTTCTTCTTGTCGGCCGTGCTGTTGAGCGCGCCCGCGATATTGCGGAGCGCGGCCGAGACCTTGCTGCCGCTCGCCGAGGCGACCACCGGCTTGCCGGCATTCGCTGCCGCCTGGTTGGCCTTGGGGTCTTCCGGAATGACGAACTGGATCTGCTTGCCAAGGGCCTTCTCGAACTCGACCTTCGACACCGTGCCCTCGCGGCCGCCGTCGCGGTTGGCGACGAAGACGACGCGAGCGCTCGGCGCCACCTGCTGGATCATGGTGTAGAGCCGGATCGCGTCGCGCAGCCCGGCGAGCGTGAGGTCGGTGACGACGACGATGTCGGTCGCAACGGCGAGGATCACCGCGCGGGCGCCGTGCGCATTGCGCGGCAGATCGATGACGACGACGCCGGCCGTCTTCTTGAGCTCGTCGAGCAGCAGCGAAACGGCCGAGGTGTTGAAGTGGATCTCGTCATCGACCGCCTCCTCGGCGGCCAGGACGTGCAGCCGCTCGCCGCACTTGGTGGCGACGCTGGTCACGAACAGACTGTCGATGCGGGACGGATTGTCGAGCACCTCGCGCAGGCCGTGCGAGGGTTCGACGTCGAGGGCAAGCGCCACGGTGCCGCAATGCAGGTCGAGGTCGACCAGCATGGTCTCGCGCTTGTGCTCGTTGGCCAGCAGCCAGGCCAGGTTCATGGCCGTGGTGCTGGCGCCGACGCCGCCGCGGGTGCCCATGACGGCGATCAGCGAGCGCTTGCCGGTTTCCGGCGCGGCCTTCGCCTCCGGCGCCACGGCGACCGCGGCCGCCGCCTTGCGCTCCTGCGCGCGCGTCAGGGCGGCGTCGATGGCGCGATCGCTGAGCGGCTTCACCAGGTACTCGCTGATGCCGGCCTCGATCATCTCGCGATAGAGGTTGATGTCGTTGACGGCGCCGATGGCGATGACCCGCGTGTCCTCGGCGAACGCCGCGATGATCGGCAGCATGGCCGACAGCGGCTTGTTCGAATCGGAGACGTCGACGATCAGCACCTTCGGCGGCGCGCCGGCGGCGAGGTAGTCCACGGCCTCGCGGGTGCCGCCCTGCTTCACCTGCACGCCCGGGAAATGCGACTCGCAGACCGTGGCGACGACGCCGTGCGTCTCCGCGTCGCTGATGAAGGCGACGCATTCGGCCTGGCCGGCCGCGGCGCCGAACGTCGGTTCGGCCTCCATGACCGAGCCGCGGCGGAGATTGGTAGCTGCGCTCATGACAGATGCTCCCGATTACTGGCTCGTGGTGGTGGTGACGACGCGGAACGGCACGGTGTCCACCGCATCGGAGGACGGATAGGTCTTGTCGGCGCGATAGCGCCCGACGCCGGCCGCCAGCGCCTCGCCGTCGCCCGGGCCGACCGGGCGGCCCTGCGCGAGATCGGAAGGATTGGCGACCATGAGACCCAGATTCACAGCATTGGCGCAGCCGAGCCGCGTGTCCGGCCGCCACTCGAAGTCGAGCGCGATCGGCGCGTTGTAGCCCGGGCAGTCCGGCGGCAGGATGGCGATCGCCTGGGCGAACACGACGACTTCATCGCCGGTGTTCTTGTGGTCGGTCGATTCCGCCTGCACCACCGTCGAGGAGATGCCCATGCGCTGCAGCTCGGTGCGGACCGCCGCCAGGCGGTTGCGCGCCCGCGCCGCCTGCGCCGGCGTGTTGGTCGGCGCCGCCACGGACACGTGGGTGCCGGGCTGGAGGCCGTTCTGCTGGACGAACATGTCCAGCGATTCGCGCTCGACGTCCGCCATCTCCAGGCCTTGGGGCACGAAGGCGACCGCGTGCTGCACGTTGACGCGGCGCACTTCCGGCCGCGCCGGCGTCACGTCCTGCTTCCAGGTCGCCTCGGTGATGAGACGGTGGTTGAGATCGCTGTCGGTGCAGGCGGTCAACGTCACCGCTGCGAGGCCCAGGGCAACCAGCGAGGTGCCCTGGCGAAGCTTGAAATTGCGTGTCTTCATGGCTGCGTTCCTCACTCGATGACGAATCCGGCCTGACCCGAGACGCCGGGCGATCCGGCGGCGGGATTGCCGTGTGCGAGCCGCTGCGAGCCCTCGGCCCCCGTCGACGGATCGGTCGGCAGCGCCGGCGCCGCCGGGTTGGAGATCGGCTGGACCAGATAGGGCGTCGCCAGGATGACGAGGTCGGACTCGTTGCGCTTGAACTTGTCCGACTTGAAGAGCTCGCCGAGGATCGGGATGTCGCCCAGGCCCGGCACCTTGTCGGCGGTGATGGACTGGTTCGACTGCACGAGGCCGGCGATGGCGAAGCTCTGGCCGCTGCCGAGCTCGACCGTGGTTTCCGCCCGGCGCGTCGTGATGCCGGGGATGACGATGCCGCCGGCCGAGACGGAGCTGGTAGCGTCGATGGCACTCACCTCCGGGCGCACGCGCATGCTGATGCGGTTGCCGCTGAGGACCGTCGGCGTGAACGCGAGGCTGACGCCGAACGGCTTGAACTCGACCGTGATCACGGGGACGCTTCCGGAGGTGGTCTGCGCCACCGGGACGGGGAACTCGCCACCGGCGAGGAACTGGGCGGTTTGGCCGGACAGCGCCGTCAGGTTCGGCTCCGCCAGCACGGTGACCAGGCCTTCCTCAGCCAGCAGGTCGAGGGTCGCGGTGAGGTCGAAGTTGCCGGAGCTGACCGTCGGCGCGCCGCCGGTTCCGCCGGCTCCGGTGCTGCCGAGCAGGACGTTCGACAAGGCGGTCGGGAAGCCGGTCAGCATGCCGACGGCGATGTCGCCGTTGTTGAAGACGGCATTCCAGTTGATGCCCAGGTTGCGCAGGACGCTCTTGTCGATCTCGGCGATGCGCACGCGCAGGTTGACCTGGTTCGGCGCCGTCACCTGCAGGCGGTTGATCACTTCCTCATTGGCGCCGATGAAGTGCGCGGCGAGGCGCCGCGCGTCCTCGGCCTGGCCCGGCGAGTCGACGTTGCCGCTCAGCACGATCGCGCCCGGGACCGACTGCGCCGAGATGTTGGCGCCCGGCACCAGCTCCGCCAGCGCCTGATCGAGGCGCGACAGGTTGTGCGAGACGGTGAGCGTGATGCTGGCGAGGATCTCGTCGCCTTCACCGACCGCGTAGAGGGTCGTCGTGCCCGGCTTCTTGGCGAAGACGTAGATCAGCTGCGGCGACTTCACGGCCACGTCGGCGATCTCGGAGTTCGCCACGAACACGGAGTTGACCGGCTTGTCGATGCGGACGAGCTGGCCCTGGTTGACCTGGATCGTGAGCGTGTTGCCGGAGGCGACGCGCGTCACCTGACTGGCGGCGTCCGCGGCCGACATGATCGGCGCCGGGGCCGTCGTCAGCATCAGCAGCGCGATGGCTGCCGATGCGGTCAAAGAGCGAAGAATATTCATTTGACAGTATCCCCCTAGCTACTACTTCGCCTGCGTCTGCACGGTTTCGATCTGGACTCCCGTCGAGGAGCCGTGCACGACCTGGATCTGGTTCTGCTTGCCGCTCATGAGTTCGACCATCGTGCGGCTGACCTCGACGTCGAAGGTCGAGCTCTGACCGCGCGACGGCGCCTCGTCGTCCTCGAACGGGTTGGCATGCGAGGTCGAGTTGTTGTCCGTGCCTGCGGACGGCGACGGCTGGGTGCTGCCGGTATCGGCGAGGAAGGTGGCCTGGGTCTGCTTCACGTCGTCCTTGTTGGCGACCGTCGGCTTCGACTCGCTGCTGGCGACCGCCGGACCGGACTTGTCCTCCGGCTTGGCGAGGCCGCGCAGGCTGAGCGACATCGTGCCCATGGCGGTGGCCACCTTGATCATTTCCGCCTGCTTCGGCGTCACTTCGATCGTCACGGTGTTGACCGTCTTCGCTTCCTTGTCGACGTCGTTCAGGTTGCGGTCGGTCGCGAGAAGGCGGACGTTCTCTAGCACCGTCTCGCTCGTCTGCGGCTCGTACTTCGCGGTGCCGCCCGTGGCGGTCACGCCTTCAAGGGTGAAGTGCAAGTTCAGGAGCAAGTCGACGCGGTCGCCCGGGAAGGCGAGGCCGGCGACGCTCTGGGGATCGGTCACGTCGATCGTGATGGCGCGCATGCCGGGCGCGAGCACGGCGGCGAGGAAGCCGCGGTCGCCCGGACGCGCGATGCCGGCCTCGGTGATCGGCTCGCCGGCCAGGATGCCCTTGCGCGCGACCGCGCCGACGATGGTGCTGACGTCGGTCTGGCCCTCGACGAGATAGTTCTCGTTGACGCCGTCGGTCGGCCACTTCTGCCAGCTCACGTCCTCCTCCTTGATGAAGGAGCCGGCCGGCAGATTGGCCTTGGCGACGAGCACCTTCTTGCCCGGTTGCTCCGCCGGCGCCTGGGCGACCGGCTGCGCCTGCTGCGGATTGAGCAGGCCGCGGGCAAGGAAGGCGGTGCCGCCCGCGACGAGCAGGGCGGCGAGGATCAAGACGAGACTACGTACGTTCATGGTTTCACCCTCTCATCAGCATTGCGGCAACCGCGAGACCACCTGTGGCAATCGCCGCGCCGTAGGGCAGGGTCCCCACGGCGCTCTCGGAACCGGGACCGCCGGTGGCCGCGCTCGCGGTCGGGCCCGGCGTGACGCTTGCCGCGACGGCCTGCGGCCGCTCCGCCAACAGGCTTCCCAGGAAAACGTTGATCGATGCGAAGACGCGCGCCGGCCAGGCCACCGTCGGCCGCGGCTTCGCCGGCGCGGTCAGGCGACGATGGATCAGCATGGCCGCCGCGATGACCCCGCCGACGAGCGCGGTGATCATCACGAACTCGATGATCCGTGCGCTGCCGGCCCAGAGCGAGATCGCGGCAAAGAACTTCACGTCGCCGGCGCCGGCGAGACGCATGACGAAGAGCAGAAAGCCGATCGCCAGCGCGGCGGCGCCGACGCGCGCGCCGTCGTACCAGTCGACGCCGTGCACCGACGTCAGGACGAAGACCGGATAGAGGAGGGCGATCGCCAGGCAATAGCGGTTCGGAATCGTCAGATGCCGGATGTCCTGGATCGCGGTGGCGACCAGCAACCCCCCGAGGGCGACCAGCACCGTCTGGTTAGCGAGCAGATTCGCAAACATGGGCAGACCTGTCGCGCCAGCGTGCCGGCGCAGGGGCGGCGGCGCGGCGCGGAGATGAGTCGAGCGGCTTAGCCGATGACGGTATCAGCTCGCCGCGGCAACGACGTTGGTGAGAACGTAGTTGTAGACGAACTGGACGATGTTGCCGAGGTTCGCAATGACGCCGCCCACCGCGACCCCGATCAGCGCGACCAGCAGGCCGTACTCGACCGCCGTCGCTCCCGACTCGCTCCGGATGAAGTTGCGAACCACTGTGAACACTGCTGGGCACTCCCCGCCTGTCGCGTCCGGAACCCAGAAGACCACACAAGCTTTTAACGAACGGTGTAGCGATATGGTTGACGCGCGGCGCGGGGCCGGAGGCGGGTCCAGCAACCAAAAGGGCGCAACGGTTTTTTCTCAAAAACTGCATGAATCCCGACCGCGTCGTCTTGCGCTGCTGCAAGAGTTCCTTAGCAACGGCGCTAAAGTAGTGGGTAACGATTAATGCTTGCTTAAATTCGCCGCGCCCTTTCGCCCGTTCGGGACCGGGCGGCGCGGCCCGTTGACGCGCGGCCCGCAAAAACCCGCGTCTTTACCACGCGGCTTAATGAACCGTTAAGCGACGTCACCTAGGCTGACCGGCTAGGTGCGGACGTGTGTCGCGAGCGGTAGCGGTCCGCGTCGGAAAATTCGTCTAATGATCGCCCCGATTTGATGCTAAACTGACTAACAAGTTCTTAACGATATAAAGTAATTGCGGACGATTCGTTATCGGATTATTTGTAGAACAAGGCTCACTATCAAGATGAACCCGTGGGGCGGTCGCCGGCGCGTCGGCACCGCCAACCCGCGAAGGAGGGCAAGGCTCATGCGCGTGGGACAAGGTTGGCTGGCCAAGCATCTGCGTCGGTTCGTGGCGGATCGCGACGGCGCCGCGGCGCTCGAGTTCGCGGTGGTGTTGCCGCCGCTCTGCCTCATTCTGCTCGGCATGTTCGAAGTGTCGATGGTGATGTTCACCCAGGCCTCGATGGAAGGCGCCATGCGCGAAGCGGCGCGCTACGGCATCACCGGCACCAATGCGAGCGACCCGGCGGCGCGCGAAGGCCAAATCCTCTCTCTCGTCGACCAGTACACGCTGAACCTCGTCGACATGAGCCAGGCCACCATCAGCTATCAGGTCTACGGCAGCTTCAATTCGATCGACAAGCCGGAGCCGTTCGGCGACACCAACGGCAACGGCAAGTACGACGTCGGCGAGCCCTATACGGACGTCAACGGCAACGGCCAATGGGACGCCGACCAGGGCAAGAACGGCGCCGGCGACTACTCGCAGGTCGTCCAGTACACGGTCGACTACGACTGGAAGCTGATGACGCCGTTCGTCGCCGCCGTGATGGGGCAGAACGGCAAGGTCCACCTGCGGGCGTCGATGGTGGTCCGCAACGAGCCCTGGAACGACGTGGAGTCCTGAGATCATGGTCGCGAAGAACAGCTGGCGCGCGACGCGGCGCTTCGGCGCGGCGGAGGACGGCGCCGTCGCCATCGAGTTCGCCTTCGTGATCTCGATCCTGATCGTGCTGCTCCTGGGCGCCTACGAGTGCACCCGCTACATCCTCGTGAACCTGAAGGCGGACCGCACGTCGTCGACGGTGGCCGACCTGGTCGCCCAGTCCGACGGCATGACCCTGGCCATCCTCAACGACGTCTACAGCGCCGCGATCGGGCAGATGCAGCCCTACGACCAGACCAATAACGGGCGCGTGATCGTTACCTCGATCTATCGGCCCGACTCGACGACGACGAACGGCACCGTCGTCTGGCAGTGCCAGGGCGGCGGCAGCTACACGACGGGTGTGGCGAGCCACATCGGCACCAAGGGCAACCCGCCGACGCTGCCGAGCGGCTTCACGGTCGACATCGGCGAGAACATCATCGTCGCCGAGGTCTTCTACCACTACACGCCGTCGTTGTTCCCGAGCCTGAAGAACATCGGCGGCTACCAGTTCGACATGTTCCAGCCGACGACGTTCTACCACATCACCTACGACCGGCCGCGCGGCTCCCTCTTCACGATCGACCCCGGCTGCTGACGCGCCGGACGAGCGGAGGCGTCGATGGCCGTGTCGTCGGGGAAGCGACGGGGAAAATATTCGTCAAATAAAACAAATGAACGCGTTAATAGTGTTTGTTGATGCACCGTTAAGGACATGACCACTATCGTTCCCGGATCATTCGGGAACTGAATCCTGAACAAACGAGGCAGGGCAGGAACGATGCGGACGAATCGACTCATCAAACGGATCGCCAGGCGCTTCGGCGGGTTCCGCCGCGACCAGCGCGGAAACGTCGCGATGATCGTGGGCTTTGCCATCATCCCGCTGGTTGGGGCCCTCGGCCTCGCCACCGACACGGCGCGCGGCTATCTCGTCAAGGCGCGGCTGTCGCAGGCGCTCGACACCGCGGCGCTGGCCGGGGCCAAGGTCTTCTATTCGACGACGCGGGATGCCGACGTGAAGAAGTACTTCCAGGCGAACTACCCGTCGACGTCGGCGCCGGTCTTCGACACGCCGTATCAATCGAACTTCCTGCAATCGACGGTCACGCTCGCCACCCCGGTCATCACCGGGACGACGGCGTCGCCGGGCCTCCAGCTGCACGCGAGCGCGACGATCCCGACGACCTTCATGCGCGTGCTCGGCTTCCAGAACGTCACGGTGCAGGCCACGGCGGAAGCCAAGAAGGCGCTGAGCGGCCTCGACTTCGTCATCTCGCTCGACATGTCCGGCTCCATGGCCGGCACCAAGATCACCGCCGCGCGCGATGCCGCGGTTTCGCTGCTCGATTCGCTGTGGGGCAACAACACCACCTCGCCGCAGATCACCATCGACGGGGTCACCTACAACCTGATCAACGGCGGCTTCGTGCCGTGGAACTCGAAGGTGCGCGTCCAGGTGCAGACCGGCGCGACGACGCTGGCGGCGATGACGCCGGTGACGCAGGTCACCATTCCCGGCGGCTTCACGAACCCGGTGACCGGCCAGTCGCAGAGCGTCATCTACTACGCCGGCACCACGCCGGTGCCGCTGCTCATGGATCCGCGCGACACCAGTTCCGGCGGGCAGCTGCCCGGCGGCTGGAGCGGGTGCATCTACGCCCGCTATCTCGGCGGCGAGAATCCGTCGAACAAGCCGATGCCGGCGGCGACCGAAGCCAACTACGACGACAACACCGACGACGCCGACACCGTGCAGGGCGCGGTGACGGTCACGGACTACGCCGGCAACAGGCACTACTGGTACGGCTACGAGCCGATGGCGGTGAAGGATTCGGAGCCGCAGTCGGGCAGCTGGTCGCGCACGGACGCCGGCGACACGACGTCGCCCTATTCGCGCTGGTCGGAGACGACCACCTGGAAGAGCAAGCAGTGCTACAACGCCTACGTCAATGACGGCGACAGCAATCCGGCCAACTGGGCGACGGCGACGGACGCTGCCAACAACGTGAACTTCGACCAGCCGAGGGAGCCGTTCACCGACTCGAACGGCAACGGCACGTGGAACACGGGTGAGCCCTACACGGACACCAACGGCAACGGCGTTTGGGACGACGTGGGCGGCGTGAAGAACGGCGTACCCCTCGGCAGCCCGCACAAGTTCAGCCGCCCCAAGGGCGCGACCGGCGTTCCCAACTTCAAGAGCTTGCCGTCGTCGACCTACTCCGGCGCCTTCCACTTCGTCGACGTGACCAAGCCCTACGCGCTGCCGTCGAATTTCGGCACCAACCCGGGAAGCAACGACTGCACGGCCTGCCTGTCGCGCGGCATCGTCCCGCTGCAGCAGAGCAAGAGCACGCTGACGACGATCCTGAATGGGATCACCAGCACGTCTCCAACCGGCAACACGAACATCGAGCAGGGACTTTATTGGGCCTGGGAAGTGCTGATGCCGGGCGAGCCCTTCAACCAGGCCGTCGTGTCGACGCCGTTCCCGCGCACCCGCGCCATCATCCTGCTGACGGACGGCGAGCAGGTCGGCGGTAACGGCGACGCCTACAAGGGCGCCTTCGGCCTCAACACTCCGGCCGGCAACGGCGTCGATACGCATCACGGCACGATCACCGTCAACGGCGCCAGCGTGCCGAACAACCTCGACAACCGCGCGGCGCAGGTCGCGTACAACATCCGGGCGCAGGGCATCAAGCTCTACGTCATCGGCTACGACCTCGCCGGCAACACCCATGCGCTGACGTTCCTGCAGAGCATCGCCAGCCCGCCCGACCAGAACGGCCAGTACTTCTTCGATGCGCCGAATCCGTCGGACCTCGCGGGCGTGTTCGCGCAGATCGCGGCCAGCCTCTCGAACCTGCGCCTGTCGATGTAGCGCCGGCCGAACAGGGAAGGGGAAGCGTGCGTGCGGCCGCCGGTGCGAACCGGCGGCCGCCGCCGTTTCAAGGGCGAGGACCTACAGCAGCGTCCCATGCAGGATGACGAGGGCGATGCTGAAATAGATCACGAGCCCCGTGACGTCCACCAGGGTCGCCACGAACGGGGCGGATGCGGTCGCCGGGTCGAAGCCGAGCCTGCGCAGGAGGAAGGGGAGCATCGACCCGGTGAGCGAACCGAATGTCACGATCCCCACCAGAGCGGCTCCTACGGTCAGGGCGACCAGCAGCCAATGCTCGCCATAGTTGTACAGTCCAAGCGACTGCCAGAGCGTGATGCGCACGATGCCGATCACGCCGAGGATGGCCCCGAGCACGATGCCCGAGGGCAGTTCGCGCGTGGCGACCCGCCACCAGTCTCCCAGCTTCACTTCCTGGAGCGCCAAGGCGCGGATCAACAGCGAGGTGGCCTGCGACCCTGAATTGCCGCCCGAGCTCATGATGAGCGGAATGAACAAGGTCAGCACGATGGCCTTCTCGAGCTCGCCCTCGAAGCCCTGCATCGCGGAGGCCGTCAGCATTTCCGACAGGAAGAGCGCACAGAGCCAGCCGGCGCGCTTGCGGATCATCCGGAGGAAGCTGATCTCCATGTAGGGCTCGTCGAGCGCCTCCAGGCCGCCGAGTCGCTGCACCTGGGCGGTCTGCTGCTGCACCATGAAATCGATCACATCGTCGACGGTCACGATGCCGATCGGACGCCGCGCGTCGTCCACGACGGGAATCGCGAGCAGATCGTACTTGGAGATCAGTCGCGCCGCGTCGTCGCGGCTGGCCCGCGCCGACACCGTGATCGGTCGGCGCGGCGTTGCCGCTTCGTGCACTTCGGCGTTCAGGTCAGCGGAGATGAGTCGGCGAAGCGGCACCACCTGGGTCAGAGCCTTCGATTGCGGATCGAGGACCAGGATCGCGTAGACCGTTTCGCGCGTCCGCTCGACCATGCGGATGTGCTGCAAGGTCCGTTCGACCGTCCAGTCGGCGGGCACCGCGACGAACTCGGTCGTCATGATCGCGCCGGCGCTTTCTTCCGGGTAGACGAGGAGCTGCTGCAGCGCGGCGCGGGCTTCCGCGTTGAGCACCTGAAGGAGGTCGGACCGCGCCGGATCCTGAAGTCCGCGAAACAAATCAGCCAGCCTGTCGGCGGACATCGCCGACAGGAGGGGTGCTACGCGGTCGCGCGGGATCGCGACGACGATCTCGCAGAGGTGGTCGAGGCCCGGCGTGTCCAGCACTTCGACGGCGCGCTCGGGTGGCAGCGCCAGAAGGATCGCGGCCGCGGCTTCCGGACTGTGCTCGTTGAGGACATCGACGATATCGGCCGCCCGTTCATTGGCCAGCCGCGCCGCCAGCGCCGCGACATCCATGGCCTCTTCCGTCGGCTTTGGCACTTCGTTCATGAGCACTCCCCGGAGATCGCGTTCCCAATCGGACCTCAGCTCGGATTCTCCAGGCTGAACATCTCGTCGTCGTCGTTGTAGGAAAACAGCTCCGCATAGCGGGCCCAGCTGATCGCCGCGCGCAGCGTCTGCTCGACCAGGTCCTCGCGCATGTGGTCTTCGAGCTCGTCGCGGAAGCGGCTCTTCGGCGCCCGGTGACTCGGCCGCTCGTCGAGAATGCGGCGGATATGCGCGTCCAGCGGGACGTAGGTCATGAGGTGCTCGGCGAACTGCCGCTTGCGGTCTTCGGTTTCCTTCTGGACGAAATCGAGGGCGGCCTTGCTGAGGCGTATGTCGCCCTCGGCAACCTCCGCAAAGCGCATCATCTGCAGGGTCTCAGCGACCGGAAACAGGTCGTCGATCTCCATGCTGAGGGCGGACGCGATCACCGGCAGGTCGGCGCGGCCGTTGTAGGGCGGCGCGGCCACGGCCTCCATCAGGCCGGCCAGAACGTTGGTCGATACGCGCGGCAGGACGGTGGCGATCCCGGTCCCCGGAAAACGCTCCACATGCGTGCGGCGGCCCGTCTCGCCCGACTTCTCGGTCATCGCCACGTAGATCATGTCGACCTTCTTGCGGAAGGCGACATCGGCGCGATTGCGCGGCTGCGGCAGGTCGATGGCGATCTCCTGAGCGACGCGGCCGGGATTCGAGGCGAAGACGAGAACGCGGTCGCACATGAGGACGGCCTCCTCGATGTTGTGGGTGACCAGCAGCACCGATTTGATGGGCATCTGGCCCTCGCACCAGAGGTCGAGGAAATCGGTGCGCAGAGTCTCCGCCGTGAGGATGTCGAGGGCCGAGAAGGGCTCGTCCATGAGCAGGATGTCCGGATGCACGACGGTGGCGCGGGCAAAGCCGACGCGCTGGCGCATGCCGCCCGACAGCTCCTTGGGATAGGCGGATTCGTAGCCGTCGAGGCCGATGAGGTCGATCGCCGCCAGCGCGCGCTTGCGCATCTCGCGCTCCGGCGTGCCGAGCGCCTCGAGCCCCAGCTCGACGTTCTCCAGCACCGTGAGCCAGGGGAAGAGCGCGAAGCTCTGGAACACCATCGCGATGCCTTGCGCGGGGCCGGCGAGCGGTCGGCCATGATAGGCGATCTGGCCGCCGGTCGGGCTGTTGAGGCCGGCGATGAGCCGCAGCAGCGTCGACTTGCCCGAACCGGAGCGGCCGAGCAGGCCGACGATCTCGCCCTCGCGCAGGCACAGGTTCACGTCCTCGAGGACGCTGAGGTCGCCGCCGCCCGGCTTGCGGAAGGATTGCCGGATGCCCCGCACTTCCAGGAGGTTCTTGCTCTCAACGAGGGCCATGGTCGGGTCTCCTCAATCAAGGGTGAGCCGCCGCTCGGCGAAGAGATAGAGCGGCCGCCACAGCAGCCGGTTGCACAGGATCACGAAGAGCGACATCACGGCGATGCCGAGCACGATGCGGTGGTAGTCGGCGGCCTCGGTCGCCTTGGCAATATAAGAGCCGATGCCATAAGCCGTGAGTCGCGTATCGCCCCAGCTGACGTATTCGGCGACGACGCTGGCGTTCCAGGAGCCGCCGGACGCAGTGATCGCGCCCGTCAGATAGTAGGGGAAGACGCCGGGCAGAATCGCGCGCCGCCACCACTGCCAGCCGCGCACGCCGAGATTCGCGGCCGCGTAGCGCAGATCCGCGGGATAGGCCGATGCGCCGGCGATGACGTTGAACAGGATGTACCACTGGGTGCCCAGCACCATCAGCGGGCTCAGCCAGACGTCCGGATCGAGGGCATAGCGGTGAATGACGAAGACGGCGAGCGGGAACAGCAGGTTCGCCGGAAAGGCGGCGAGGAACTGTGCGATCGGCTGCGCCACGCGGGCCGCCTGCGGCCGCAGCCCGAGCCAGACTCCGATGGGCACCCAGACCAGGCTGGCCAGGGCGATCAGCACGATGACGCGCACGAAAGTGGCGAAACCGGCGAGAGAGGCGTCGACAAGGTCGCCGGCGCCGAGGCCGCCGGCGAGAAAGGCGACGACGCGCCAGGCGATGTACGAAATGCCAAGGGCAACGGTCGCGTACCACAGGACACTGCCGATGAGTTCGCGGCGGCCAGTGCCGGCGGCGGCGGAGCGCAGCCTCGCCCGCGGCGTCTGGCGAGCGGCCGTCAGCAGGTAGAGATGACGCGGCAACGCCGCCAGGGCCTGAATCCAACGGGCGCGGCGGATGACGATGAGCACCCAGGATGACGGCGCCGCTTGGCCCGGCGTCTGCTCGAAGCGGAACCGCTCCGACCACGCGACCAGGGGCCGGAACAGCAGTTGGTCATAGGCCAGAATCACGATGAGCATGGTCGACACGGCATGACCGATGGCGGTCAGGTCCTGCTTCTGGATCGCCAGCGCAATGTAGGAACCGATGCCCGGCAGCGTGATGGTGGTGTTGCCGACGCTGATGGCTTCGGCGGCGACGACGAAGAACCAGCCGCCCGACATCGACATCATCATGTTCCAGATCAGGCCGGGCATGGCGAAGGGCACGTCGACTCGCCAGAAGCGCAGCCAGGGCGAGAGGCGGAAGCTGCGGCTCGCCTCGTCGAGGTCATGCGGGACGGTGCGCAGCCCCTGGTAGAAGCTGAACGCCATGTTCCAGGCCTGGCTGGTGAAGATGGCGAAAATGGCCGCCACTTCGGCGCCCATCAGGCTGCCGGGAAACATCGCCATGATCAGGACGATGGTGACGGAGATGAATCCCAGAATCGGCACCGACTGCAGGATGTCGAGGATCGGCACGAGCAGGATCTCGGCCCGCCGCACCTTCGCGGCCAGCGTGGCGTAGGTGAAGGTGAACAGGAGCGATGCCAGCAGCGCCAGGATCATGCGCAGCGTCGTCCGCAGGGCATATTCGGGCAGCACGTCCGGATCGAGCGAAATCGGAGAGGCCGTCGCGACCGCCAAGGGGATCGTCATCTGCTTCGCCGCATGCGCGACCAGCGCGAGCAGGGCGATGATCAGAACGAAGGCCACCCCGTCCCAGGGGTTCGGGAGCACCCGGCGCGCATGGATCGATACGGTCGGCGGCAGCCGCATCCTGGCCATGACGGTCGGAACCCGAGGTTCGTGGTTGCAGTGATCGGTTGTGCAATTGCGGGTTCTGCACGCAATGCGCGATAGCGATGCCATGAGCCCGCGGGCGTCGTCTTTTGCCCCAGCCTCGGCGGTTTGTCGAGCGTCGGCGCTCGGCGAGGTCGGTGATTCCGTCGCGATGCGACATTGGGCCGCGCGAAAATGCGGCGACCAGGCCGCCGGCAACCTCAAGACCGCGTTCATCGGGTCTGCTCGAACGGGTTGGGTCAAGCCTTTCGGAGGCCGGCGCACGGATGCGATCCGGCTCGACTTCGGCCTAGTTTTCCTTGAACGCTGCACAAATTCCGCTGTGCGGCCGAGGCTTGTCGCCTCCGTGACGGCTGTGTTAAAGCAAAGGAACCCAAGGGCGAAAAGCCTTGATCCGCCGGTGCACGGAACGAGCGGATTGCGTCTTAGTCTTCGATCAGCCACCATAATTCCGCTCGCCAACCAGGGAAGGGTCCTCGATCATGAAAAAACTGACACTATTGGCGTCTGCTGCTGTCGTCGCCGCCTTCGCATCCATCGGCTCGGCCGCGGCCGGGACGCTGGCCGACGTGCAGGCGCGCGGCTCGCTCAACTGCGGCGTCAACGGCCCGACCGGACTGACCGGCTTCGGCATTCCCGACGACAAGGGCAACTGGACCGGCCTCGACGTCGACATGTGCCGCGCGGTCGCGGCCGCGGTCTTCGGCGATGCCACCAAGGTCAAGTTCGTGCCGCTCGGCTCCAAGGAGCGCTTCACGGCCCTGCAATCGGGCGAGATCGACGTGCTCGCGCGCAACAGCACCTGGACCTACGCGCGCGACACCGAACTCGGCCTCGATTTCGTCGCCGTCAACTACTATGACGGGCAGGGGTTCCTGGTCCGCAAGGAACTGGGCGTGAAGAGCGCCAAGGAGCTGTCGGGCGCCACCATCTGCGTGCAGACGGGAACGACGACGGAGAAGAACCTCGCCGACTACTTCCGCACCAACAACCTGGAACTGAAGCAGCCGCCGACGTTCGAGAACGCCGACCAGGCGCGGCAGGCCTATGACGAGGGACGCTGCGACGCCTATACGACCGATGCTTCGGGCCTGGCCTCCGAGCGCACGCAGCTGAAGAACCCGCCCGACAACATCATCCTGCCGGAGATCATCTCCAAGGAGCCCCTCGGACCCGTCGTCCGCCACGGCGACAACAACTGGGGCGACATCGTCCGCTGGTCGTTCTACGCCATGCTGATTGCGGAAGAGAAGGGCATCACCCAGGGCAACGTCGACCAGATCAAGACGTCGACGCAGGATCCGGAGGTCCGCCGCCTGCTCAGTCTCGACGACGACTGGGGCAAGAAGATGGGCGTCTCCAAGGACTGGGCCTACAACATCATCAAATCGGTCGGCAACTACGGCGAGAGCTTCGAGCGCAATGTCGGCCAGAAGACGCCCTTGGGCCTGGCCCGCGGGCTGAACGAATTGTGGAGCAAGGGCGGCCTGCAGTACGCGCCGCCGTTCAACTGAAGGTTTGCGGCAAGCATGTTTGGGGCACGCCCTGTCCGCGAGAGCGGCCGGGCGTGCCTTTCGCTTTCGGCTGACGTGTTCTTCAGGGAGCGTGGCCGGCCATGAGTGCAGTCGGTGAGGTCCGGACCGTAGAACGCCAGTCCCTCTGGCGGAACGAATTCGCCCGCGGCGTGATCATCCAGGCCGCCGTCGCCATCGCCCTGCTGGCGCTCGCGGTCTTTCTCGTCCACAACACGGCGGCAAACCTCGCCAAGCGCGGCATCGCCTCGGGCTTTCGCTTCCTCGAAAACGTCGCCGGCTTCCAGCCGACCTTTTCGCTGATACCGTTCGACCTGGCCACTTCGACCAACGGTCGCGTGTTTCTGCTCGGCCTGGTCAACACGCTCGTGGTTTCCGCAATCGGGATCGTGCTCGCCACGCTGCTCGGCTTCATCATCGGCATCGCCCGCCTCTCGCACAACTATCTCATCCGCAAGCTCGCGGCCGTCTACGTCGACGTCATCCGCAACATTCCGCTGCTGGCGCAGATCATCTTTTGGTATTTCGGCGTGCTGTCGACGCTGCCGAACGTCCGCCAGAGCCTGAATTTCCTCGGCTTCTTCTTTCTCAATCAGCGCGGCCTGTTCATGCCGGCGCCGGTCTTCGAGGCCGGTTTCTGGATCATCCCCGCGGCGCTCGCGGTTGGCATCATCGCCGCCATCGCCGTCTATCGCTGGGCGCGCCGGCGGCAGATGCTGACCGGCCAGCAGTTCCCGTCGCTCTCCGTCGGATTCGCGCTCATCGTCGCTCTGCCCGTCCTCGCCGACCTCGTCGCCGGATCACCGATCACCTGGTCGCTGCCGGAGCTCAAGGGTTTCAACTTCCAGGGCGGCATGTCCGTCTTGCCGGAGTTCGTCGCGCTCCTGCTCGCGCTGTCGATCTATACCGCGGCGTTCATTGCCGAGATCGTGCGCTCCGGCGTGCAGGCGGTGAGCCACGGACAGACCGAGGCGGCGCGCGCGCTCGGCCTGCGGCCCACGATGACGACGCGCCTCGTCATTCTGCCGCAGGCGCTGCGCGTGATCGTGCCGCCGCTGACCAGCCAGTATCTGAACCTCACCAAGAACTCGTCGCTCGGCGTCATCATCGCCTATCCCGACCTCGTCAGCGTCTTTGCCGGCACGGTGCAGAACCAGACCGGGCAGGCGGTCGAGTGCGTCGCCATCACCATGGCGGTCTACCTCGTCATCAGCCTGCTGATCTCCGCGTTCATGAACTGGTACAACAAGCGCATCGCGCTGGTGGAGAGGTGAGCCATGGCTGAGGTCGCTGCCTCCACCCCGCATGTGGCGCTTCCGGACCAGCCCCCGCCCGCCTCGGAGGTCGGCGTCGTCGGTTGGCTGCGCCGCAACCTGTTCTCGTCGGTCCCCAACGCGGCGCTGACGTTGCTCGCACTCTACCTCCTCTACGTGATCGTGCCGCCGCTGCTGAACTGGGCGATCTTCTCGGCCAACTGGCAGGGCGGCACGTCGGTCAAGGATTGTGTTTGGGACGGCGCCTGCTGGACGATGATCCGCGCGCGCTTCGGCATTCTGATGTACGGCTTCTACCCGGCCGAAGCACGCTGGCGCGTCGATGTCACTTTCGTGCTGCAGTTCGCCGCCATCGCCGGGCTGCTGATCGAGGGCGTCCCCTTCAAGAAGTACTGGGCGATTTTCCTCTTCTTCATCTACCCGTTCCTCGCCTTCTGGCTGCTCTATGGCGGGCTCGGCCTCCCTGTGACCGAAACGGCATCCTGGGGCGGCCTGATGCTGAACCTCGTGCTGGCGACGACCGGCATCGTGCTGTCGCTGCCGCTCGGCATCCTCCTGGCGCTCGGCCGGCGCTCGAAGCTGCCGATCATCCGCCTGCTGTCGGTGGCGTTCATCGAGTTCGTCCGCGGCGTGCCGCTCATCACCGTGTTGTTCATGGCCTCGGTGGTATTCCCGCTGTTCATGCCGGAGGGCGTGAACTTCAACAAGCTGCTGCGCGTCGTCATCGGCATCATCCTGTTCAGCGCCGCCTACATCGCCGAGAACGTTCGCGGCGGCCTGCAGGCGATTCCGAAGGGCCAGTACGAGGGCGCCATGGCGCTCGGCCTCAACTACTGGAAGATGAACGCGCTCGTCGTCCTGCCGCAGGCGCTGCGCATCGCCATCCCCAGCATCGTCAACAGCTTCATCGGGCTGTTCATGGATACGACGCTGGTGATAATCGTCGGCCAGATCGAGCTGCTCGGCATGGCCCAGTCCTCGGCTCGCGATCCGAACTGGCTGGGGACGATCAACACCGCTCTCGCGTTCGTCTCGATGGTGTTCTTCATCTTCTGTTTCGGCATGTCGCGCTACAGCCAGTATCTGGAGCGCAAGCTCTATACCGGGCACAAGCGCTAAGGGAGACTCGCGATGGCACAGGCCGCGCCGGCCATGCAGATCACCGACGAGGTGATGGTCAAGCTCGAGGGCGTCAACAAGTGGTATGGGCAGTTCCACGTCCTCAAGAACATCAACCTGACGGTCAAGAAGGGCGAGCGCATCGTCGTCTGCGGCCCCTCGGGTTCCGGCAAGTCGACGCTCATCCGCTGCATCAACCGGCTCGAGGAGCACCAGAAGGGACGCATCCTCGTCGAGAACATCGAGCTCAGCCACGACCTCAAGAACATCGAACAGGTGCGCCGCGAGGTCGGCATGGTGTTCCAGCACTTCAACCTGTTTCCGCATCTCACCGTGATGGAGAACCTGACGCTGGCGCCGATCTGGGTGCGCAAGATGCCGAAGGCCGAGGCCGAGAAGGTCGCCATGAAGTACCTCGAGCGCGTCCGCATCCCGGAGCAGGCCGCCAAGTATCCCGGCCAGCTCTCCGGCGGCCAGCAGCAGCGGGTCGCCATCGCCCGCTCGCTCTGCATGAACCCGAAGGTGATGCTGTTCGACGAGCCCACCTCGGCCCTCGATCCCGAGATGATCAAGGAGGTGCTGGAGGTGATGATCGAGCTGGCGCGCTCGGGCATGACCATGCTCTGCGTCACCCACGAGATGGGCTTCGCCCGCACCGTCGCCAACCGCGTCATCTTCATGGATCGCGGCGAGATCATCGAGGAGAACGAGCCGGAGGAATTCTTCAATCACCCGCGCTCGGACCGCACGAAGCTGTTCCTCTCGCAGATCCTGCACCACTAGCGACGCGACGTCTGTCCCGCGGATGCGCCGCGCAACGTCCGCCGCCCTCGACCGCCTGGACGACCTGCTGCAGGCGGTGCGTCGGCGACATCCCCAACTGAAGGAGCGCAAGCGCGGCGCGTTCTACCGCGGCGGCGCCGGCTGGCTGCATTTCCACGAGGACCCGGCCGGCCTCTTCGCCGACCTCAAGATCGGTGGCACATGGGAGCGGTTGCCGGTGAATTCCGCCGCGGAACGGGCGGCTCTCCTCGCCCGCCTGACGCAGGCGCTCGAAGACCGCTAGCCGGGCCCGGTCGGGCTTCGATTAGCCGGCCGTCACCAGTGTCGAAAAGCGCACGGGGATCAGCTCCTTGCTCCGCGTCCGGCCGTTGGCGTCCTTCTCGACGAGCAGCAGCTGCTGGGCATCCTCGACGCCGGCGGGGATGATCATGCGGCCGCCAGCCTTCAGCTGGGTGATCAGCGAGGCGGGAATCAGGTCCGGCGCTGCGGTGACGATCATCTTGTCGAACGGCGCCTGCTGTGGCCAGCCATGCGAGCCGTCGCCCAGGCGGAAGTCGATGTTCCGATAGCCGAGCCGCGTCAGCCGCCGTTTGGCCTCGGCGGCCAATTCTTCGATGATCTCGATGGTATAAACCTTGGCAACGAGTTCGGCGAGGATGGCCGACTGGTAGCCGAGGCCGGTACCGATCTCCAAAACCTTGTCGGTGGCCTGCAGGTCGAGCAGATCGGTCATCAGCGCGACGATGAAGGGCTGCGAGATGGTTTTCTCGAATCCGATCGGCAGCGGCGAGTCGATGTAGGCGAGGTGGCGCAACTCGGCCGGCACGAATTCATGGCGCGGCACCTTGCGCATGACGCCCATCACGCGGTCATCGAACGCTGTCCTGCCGGTCCGGTCGGCGGACAAGCGGGCATAGGCCGTGATCAGCTCGGCCATCTCGTCGCGGATGGTGTTGAACCAGGTCTCGGTCATCGCGGTCTCCGCCGGGCACCGCAAGCCGAATCGCCTAGATCGACGGACGATACGGCGAGAGCGTTGCCGACGCAGGGCCGAGTCTGCACCAGGACCGCGGCTCTGCCAATCCACTCCGTGTCGCACGCCGGGGCGCTAAGGCAGGCGCGGCTCCAGATGCGCGGGAATGAGACCGCCCAGTCGCGGGTCGTCGATGAACTTGCGCTCCTGCTTGTAAGCGACGAACCCGACGCGCTGATAGGTTCGGATCGCCTTTGGGTGATCGAGGGTGCAGGTGTTCACGGTCAGGCGCTTAGGTCCGTATTGCCAGGCCTGGTCGACGGCCCAGTTCATCAGATACGGCCCGAAGCCGCGGCCGACGCTTTGCGGAAAGATGCCGAAATAGGCGAAGTCGATGTCCGGTTCCGGCCGGCGGTCCAGTTCGACGAAACCGCCGGGCTCGCCGTTCACATAGAGGACATAGAGCTCGACCTTCGGGTGTTGAATGTTCGCCAACAGTACGTCGTCGCTCATCCGCCGGCGATCGACCCAGAACCAGGGCTCCCCCACGGAATTGTAGAGATAGCGGTAGAACCCGACCGAGGGCATGTGGACGCGCATCAAGGCGATGTGACCCGATGGAGTCGGGATCGTCGGCCGGATCGACCGCTCCTTCATTTCGAGATAGGTGATCACGACCTCGATCTGCTCCGCGGACGGGTCTTCATCGCCGCCGTCGAGGCGCCGCTGCATGACGAGGCGCGGTTGCGCCGCATAGCCGACGCGCACGTAGAAATCGCGCACGGCCGCATTGTGACCGCGGATCAGCAGATTGGTCTTCCACATGCCCTGGTCGCGCAGCCACGCTTCCGCATGCCGCACCAGGCTGCGGCCGAAGCCGAGCCGCCGCTGGTCCGGCGTCACGGCGAGCAGGTAGATCCAGCCGCGATGTCCGTCGTGTCCCGCCATCACGGAGCCCACGAGGCGCGGGCCGAGATAGCCGAGGAAGATCCGAGCATGGGGCGATCGCTGTATCGCCGCGATTTCCTGCGCCGGATCGTTGCCGGGCACGTTGATCCCGCAGGCGTCCCAAAGCGCCACGACGTCGCCAAAGGCGGCGTTGGTATAGGGCTCGATCTTCACGGCTCGACGGGCGTGTCGCCGGGGCGGCCCCATTCGGCCCAGGAGCCGTCATAGAGCGCCACATCGTTGTGACCGATGAGGTGGAGTGCGAGTGACAGGATGGCCGCCGTCACCCCCGACCCGCAGCTGGTCACGATCGGCTTCGCCAGATCGACGCCGGAGTCGCGAAACCGTGCGGCGATGGCCTCGGCCGGCAGGAACGTCTGTGTCGTCGGATCGAGCAGCGTCCCATAGGGCACGTTGAAGCTGCGGGGAATGTGGCCGCGCCGCAGGCCGGGCCGCGGCTCGGGATCGGTGCCGTTGAAGCGGCCCACCGACCGTGCGTCCACGACCTGTTCGCGGCGCTCGTCCAGATTGCGCCGGATCTGCGCGCCGTCGCGCACCATCAGGTTGTTCAGTCGCGCCGTGAAATGCCGCTCGCGCGGCTGCGGCGGCCGGTCTTCGACGGGCCGGCCCTCGCGCAGCCATTTCGGCAGGCCGCCGTCGAGCACCGCCACGTCCTTGTGGCCGAAGACACGGAAGGTCCACCAGACGCGCGCCGCGCTCATCATGCCGTGCTGATCATAGGCGACGATGCGGTTGCCGTCGCCCAACCCGAGCTTGCGCACGCGTGCCGAGAACTTCTCCGGGCTCGGCAGCATGTGCGGCAGGCCGCTGTCGGTGTCGGCGATCTCGTCGATGTCGAAGAACACCGCGCCCGGAATATGCTGCGCCGCGAATTCCGCCCGCCCGTTCTTGCCTTGCGACGGCAGGTACCAGGTGCCGTCGACCACGCGCAGGTCGGGGGCGTCGAGCCGCTGCGCGAGCCATTCGGTGCTGACGAGGCTGTCGGGGTTGGCGTAGGGCATGAGACTCAGGACAGCAGCGCCAAATTGATGCGGCGGTTCTGGCGGCCCTTGTTCTCGATCTTCGTCACCTCGACGGCGCCGATTTCGCCGGTCCGCGCCACGTGCGTGCCGGCGCAGGGCTGCAGGTCGACGCCGGCGATCTCGAGCAGTCGCACCCGGCCCTGGCCGCTCGGCGGCTTCACCGACATGGTGCGCACCAGCTCCGGCTTCGCCGCCAGCTCATCGTCGGTGATCCAGCGCGGCTGCACCGGATGGTCCTCGCGGATCAGGCGGTTGAGCTCGGCCGTGATATGGTCCTTGTCGAGGGCGGTGTTCGGCAGGTTGAAGTCGAGGCGGCCCTTTCCGTCGCCGACCTGGCCGCCGGTCACGTCGCCGGTGACGACGGCGCAGAGCAGGTGCAGGCAGGTGTGCATGCGCATGAGCCGGTGGCGGCGTTCCCACTCGATCTCCGCCGTGACCGCCGTGCCGGGCGCGGGCAGGGCGGCGCCGTCGCCCGGAATGTGCAGGACTTCGTCGATCCCGTCGCCCTTCAGCGCATTGACGATGGGGATCGCCGTGCCGTCCGCCAGCCGCAGGACGCCGATGTCGCCGGGTTGCCCGCCGCTCTCGGCATAGAATACCGTGCGGTCCAGGCGGATGCCGCGCGCGTCGGCAGCCGTCACGATCGCCGGACAGCTGCGCGCATAGGCGTCCTCGCGGAAGACCAAGCCCATTGCTGCTCCCTTGTGTCTTGCGGCCAGTCTAACTGCCGGCCGCGGCTTCGTCGAACCGTCAATGCAGACCCCGGTCGTCCGGTCGGATCGACGCGTCCGCCCGTGGCGGCACGCCGGTCACGGTGAGCGGTCGAGCCAGTCGGGTACCGGCAGGTTCTTCGACTTGAGGAAGGCCGGGTTGAACAGCTTGCTCTGATAGCGCGTTCCGTAATCGGCAAGGATGGTGACGATGGTCTTGCCCGGTCCCAGTTCGCGGGCGAGCCGGATGGCGCCGGCGATGTTGATGCCGCTGGAACCGCCCAGGCACAGCCCCTCGTGCTTTATGAGGTCGAAGATGATCGGCAGCGCCTCCTCGTCCGGAATCTGGTAGGGCACGTCCACCGGCGTGCCCTCGACGTTCTTGGTGATGCGGCCCTGACCGATGCCTTCGGTGATCGAGCTGCCTTCGGCCTTCAGTTCCCCGTGCTTGAAGTAGTTGTAGAGGGCGGCGCCGATCGGATCGGCCAGCCCGATGCGGATCTTCGGATTGCGCTCCTTGAGGAAGATGCCGACGCCGGAAAGCGTTCCGCCGGTCCCGATCGCGCAGATGAAGCCGTCAACCTTGCCGTCGGTCTGCTGCCAGATCTCCGGTCCCGTGGTGGTGTAGTGGCCGTTGCGGTTGGCGAGATTGTCCCACTGGTTGGCCCACAGCACGCCGTTGGGCTCCTTTGCCGCCAGCTCCTTCGCCAGGCGCTCGGAGACATGCACGTAGTTCTCCGGGTTCTTGTAGGGCACCGCCGGCACTTCGCGCAGCTCGGCCCCGATCAGCCGCAGCACATCCTTCTTTTCCTGCGACTGGGTTTCCGGGATGACGATCACGGTGCGATAGCCGCGCGCATTGGCCACCAGCGCCAGCCCGATCCCGGTGTTGCCGGCCGTCCCCTCGACGATGACGCCGCCGGGCTTGAGCTGTCCCCTCGCCTCGGCGTCCCTGATGATGGCCAGTGCCGCGCGATCCTTTACCGAGCCGCCCGGGTTGAGGAACTCGGCCTTGCCCAGGATCGTGCAACCTGTCGCCGCCGAGGCCTGGCGGAGCCTGATCAGCGGCGTGTTGCCGACCGTGGCGATGAAACCGTCGCGAACGTTCATGGTCTCGGTCCGATCCCGGGGGACATCCCCGCAGACTAGCGGTGCAACGCCGCCC